>JALYHF010000044.1 GCA_030776745.1 Actinomycetota bacterium
GTCCCCGCCTCGGCGAGGAGGCTGGGGTTGGGGCCCCAGCCGGGGAGGAGACAGAGTGAAGGTGCACGACCTGCAGCCCTCGCCGGGGTCGACCCGGCCCCGCCGGCGGGTGGGACGCGGCACGGCCGGCAAGGGCGGCAAGACGGCCGGACGGGGGACCAAGGGCCAAGGCGCCCGGGACACGGTGAAGCCGGGGTTCGAGGGGGGCCAGCTCCCCCTCAAGCAGCGCGTCCCCAAGCTGAAGGGCTTCAAGAACCCGTTCCGGGTCGAGTACGCGGTGGTGAACCTCGAGGCCCTCGAGGGCTTCGAAGGCGACGAGGTCACGCCGGAGACGCTGCGGGCCAAGGGCCTGGTCCACAAGCACGGACAGGTCAAGGTGCTCGGCCGCGGTCAGCTCACGAGGGCGGTGCAGGTCCGGGCCCACGCCTTCTCCCGGTCCGCCGAACGGGCGATCGTCGCCGCGGGCGGTAGCGTGGAGGTCATCCCGCCCCCCTTCGGCCACGGGCGACCGCCGGCCAAGGGCAACGCTCTCACCAACAGGTAGGCGGGGGGCTCACGCTCTCGGCCCCAGGAGCCACCTCATGCTCGGAAGCATCAAGAACATGTTCAAGGTTCCGGATCTCCGGAACAAGATCTACTTCACCCTGTTCATCATCTGCCTGTACCGGCTGGGCTCCCACGTCCCTGTCCCCGGGATCGACTTCGACGCCGTCCAGCGCCTCCAGGACGCGGCCCAGGCCGGCGGCGTGCTGGGCTTCCTCAACCTCTTCTCGGGTGGAGCGCTCACCCGCTTCGCCGTGTTCGGGCTGGGGATCATGCCCTACATCACCAGCTCGATCATCGTGCAGCTCCTCGGGGTGGTGATCCCCAAGCTCGAGCAGTGGCGGAAGGAGGGCGCCGTCGGGCAGCGCAAGATCACCCAGACAACCCGCTACCTCACAGTGGCGCTGGCTGTCATGCAGTCCACCGGGCTGGCCTTCGTCTTCCACAACGGAGGCGAAGGCTTCAACGTGAGCGGCGAGATCGACCTGATCCCCAACTTCACCGTCCCGCGGGTGCTGCTGGTGGTGCTGTCCATGACCGCAGGCACCGCCTTCGTGATGTGGTTGGGCGAGTTGATCACCCAGCGGGGGATCGGCCAGGGGATGTCCATCATCATCTTCGCCAACGTGGTGTCGGGGATGCCCGCCGGTGGCGCCGCCGTTCGGGCCGAGGGCGGCAACGCCAAGTTCGCGGTGATCATCCTGCTCACCCTGGCCCTGCTGGTGGCCATCGTGTTCATCGAGCAGGGGCAGCGACGGATACCCGTGCAGTTCGCCAAGCGGGTGGTGGGCCGGCGTATGTACGGCGGCCAGAGCACCTACATCCCGCTCAAGGTCAACCAGTCCGGCGTCATCCCGATCATCTTCGCCAGCTCGGTGCTGTACTTCCCGGTGCTGCTGTCCAACGTGGTGCCCTGGGAGGGCGTCCGCAGCTTCATCGACAACAACCTGGTACAGCCCACCAGCCTCACCTACATCCTCCTCTACGGCGTGCTGATCGTGCTCTTCGCCTACTTCTACACGGCGATCGCCTTCGATCCCCACCAGCAGGCGGACATCATCCGCAAGCAGGGTGGCTACATCCCGGGCATTCGTCCCGGGTTGCCCACCGAGCGCCACCTGGCCGGCATCCTCAACCGCATCACCCTCCCCGGCTCGCTGTTCCTGGCCTTCATCGCCCTCCTCCCGTCGATCTTCCTGGCGGCGTGGAACATCAACAACTACCCCTTCGCGGGCACCACGCTGCTCATCGCCGTCGGCGTGGCCCTCGAGACGATGAAGCAGATCGACAGCCAGCTGATGATGCGGAACTACGAGGGCTTCCTGAAGTAAGTGGTCCCAGGTGCCAGGCTCGTCATCCTCGGCAAGCAGGGCTCGGGCAAGGGCACGCAGTGCGTCCGCCTGGCCCGTCACTACGTCGTGCCCCACATCTCCACGGGCGACCTGTTCCGCGCCGCCGTCAAGGCGGGCACGAGCGAGTACGCCAAGCGGGCCAAGGAGTACATGGAAGCCGGCGAGCTCATACCCGACGACATCGTGGTGGGTGTGGTGAGGGAGCGTCTGACCCAGAACGACACCGGCCATCGCGGCTTCATCCTCGACGGCTTCCCCCGCACCACCTTTCAGGCCGAGGAGCTCGAGAAGATGCTGGAACCCCGCGACCTCGACCTGGCCATCAACCTCGAGGTCCCCATGGAGATGGTGCTCAAGCGCCTGGCCGATCGGCGCGTGTGCCGCGACTGCGGGGCCAACTACAGCGTCGGCACCCCTCCAAAGGTGGACTGGACCTGTGACACCTGCGGGGGCGAGGTCGTCCAACGTGGTGACGACACGACCGACGCCATCAAGCGGCGCTTGGTGCTCTACGAGAAGGAGACCCAGCCCCTCATCGCCTGGTACCAGGAGCGGGGCAAGCTGGAGACGGTCGACGGCGTGGGCAGCCCGGATCTGGTGTCCTCCCGTCTCATCCACGCCATCGACCGGCGCCGGGGCCGAGACGTGACGGTGAGCCCATGAGGAGCGCCCGTCGGGGGGCAGGCCCCTCGACGGCCCTCCGGCGACCCCCTGCCGACCGCATCGGAGAGGCCCGTGCGGCGTAGCGCGGAGGAGATCGCCAAGATGCGACGGGCTGGTCGAGTCGTGGCCGAGATGCACGAGGCGACCAGGAAGGCGGCTCGCCCCGGTGTCACCACGGCCGACCTCGACCGGGTGGCGCGGGAGGTCATCGAGCGGCGCGGCGCCAGGTCCAACTTCTTGAACTACCACGGCTTCCCGGCGGTGATCTGCACCTCGCCCAACGACATGATCGTGCACGGGATCCCCGGGCCCTACCGGCTCGAGGAGGGAGACATCCTCTCCATCGACTGTGGGGCGATCATCGAGGGCTACCACGCCGACGCGGCCTTCACCATGCCCATCGGGGAGGTGGACCCCCGTGCCATCCGGCTGATCGAGGTCACCGAGGAGAGCCTGCGAAAGGGCATCGAGCAGATGGTCGACGGGAACCGGTTGTCCGACATCGGCCACGCCGTGCAGTCGGTGGCCGAGGCCGCCGGCTACTCCGTGGTTCGGGAGTACGTGGGGCACGGGATCGGCACGGCCATGCACGAGGACCCCCAGGTGCCCAACTACGGGGAGCCGGGGAAGGGCCTGAAGCTGCGGGCCGGCATGGTCCTGGCCGTGGAGCCCATGGTCAACATGGGAGGGTCGGCCACCCGCCTGCTCGACGACGGCTGGAGCGTGCTCACCGCCGATCGCAGCCTCTCCGCCCACGCCGAGCACACCATCGCCATCACCGAGGACGGCCCGGAGGTGCTCACCGTGCCGTAAGGGCGCCGATGCGTTATCCTTTTCTCGGCTCCCCGCGCCTCGCGCCCGGTTGTGCCCGCGCCAGCCGTCCTCGGCGAGGGTGCGAGCGCAGCAGTAGCCCGATCCAGAAGCCGTCCCGGAGGTCCACCTGCCAAAGCCCAAGGAAGACGCGATCGTCCTGGAAGGAACGGTCGTCGAGCCGCTGCCCAACGCCATGTTCAAGGTCGAGTTGGAGAACGGCCACAAGGTGCTGGCTCACAGCTCGGGGAAGATGCGAATGCACCGCATCCGCATCCTCCCTGGGGACCGGGTGCAGGTGGAGATCACCCCCTACGACTTGTCCAGGGGTCGCATCACCTATCGCTACAAGTAGAGGGCACGCCCATGAAGGTACGACCGAGCGTCAAGACGATCTGCGAGAAGTGCAAGGTGATCCGCCGGCACGGCCGGGTCATGGTCATCTGCACCAACACCCGGCACAAGCAGCGCCAGGGCTAGGAGGAAGGGCATGGCACGCATCGCCGGAGTCGACATCCCCCGCGAGAAGCGGCTCGAGATCTCGCTCACCTACATCTTCGGGGTGGGACGGACGACGGCCCAGCAGGTGTGCAAGGCCACCGACATCGACCTCGACACCCGCGTCCGGGACCTCACCGACGAGGAGGTCGCCCGTCTGCGGGGGTGGATCGACGCCAACGTCAAGGTCGAGGGCGACCTGCGCCGGGACATCCAGCAAGACGTCAAGCGCAAGATGGAGATCGGCTCGTACCAGGGCATCCGCCACCGCCGCGGCCTGCCGGTGCGGGGCCAGCGCACCCATACAAACGCCCGCACGAGGAAAGGCCCGAAGAAGACCGTGGCCGGAAAGAAGAAGGTCCGCAAGTAATGGCCAAGCCGAAGCCGGGCGGTCGCCGCCCCCGCCGTCGCGAGCGCAAGAACGTCACCTTCGGGGTGGCCCACATCAAGAGCTCGTTCAACAACACGATCGTCTCGATCACCGACATGGAAGGCAACGTGATCGCCTGGGCCACGGCCGGCAACGTGGGCTTCAAGGGCTCTCGCAAGTCCACCCCCTTCGCTGCCCAGCTGGCGGCCGAGGCGTGCGCGCGTCGGGCCATGGAGCACGGCATGCGACGCGTCGACGTGCAGGTGAAGGGCCCCGGCTCGGGGAGGGAGACGGCGATCCGGTCGCTCCAGAGCACCGGTCTCGAGGTCTCCGGCATCAAGGACGTCACCCCCATCCCCCACAACGGCTGCCGCCCCAAGAAGCGGCGCCGCGTCTAGAGGTATCGACAGCCATGGCGCGCTACACCGGTCCCGTCTGCCGTTTGTGCCGGCGGGAGAAGATGAAGCTGTTCTTGAAGGGCCCCAAGTGCGACACGATGAAGTGCCCGATCGAACGCCGCCCCTACCCTCCGGGCGAGCACGGGCGCGACCGCATGCGCCAGGGGTCCGAGTACCTGACGCAGCTTCGCGAGAAGCAGAAGGCGCGCCGCATCTACGGCGTGCTCGAGAAGCAGTTCGCCAACCTCTACGAGGAGGCCACCCGCCAGCAGGGCATCACCGGCGAGAACCTCCTGCGCATGTTGGAGCTGCGCGTCGACAACGTGGTGTACCGCGCCGGGTGGGGCTCGAGCCGGAGCCAGGCCCGCCAGTTCGTGCGTCACGGCCACGTCCTCGTCAACGGCAAGCGGGTGACGATCCCGAGCTACCGGCTGCGCCCGGGCGACGTGGTGTCGCTCAAGGAGCGCTCCCGCAACCTCATCGTGATCCGCCACAACATCGACACGCTCGACCGCCAGGTGCCCCCGTGGCTCGAGGCGGGCGACGAGCTCTCGGTGACGGTCCGTGACCTGCCGCAGCGAGAGCAGATCGACGTGCCCGTCCGCGAGCAGCTCATCGTCGAGCTCTACTCCAAGTAGGCATCTTGCCGCGCCAGCCCGGTCCGGCGCTGCCGGCCGGCGCCAGCACCTTCGAACACTCGCCGAGGAAGCTCTGCTTCCCAGGCGGAAGGAGTCAGTCATGTTGATCATCCAGCGCCCGGCCGTCGAGGCCGTCACCGATGAGGAAGGGAACCGTCAGCGCTTCGCCATCGGGCCGCTCGAGCCCGGTTTCGGCCACACGCTGGGAAACTCCCTGCGCCGGACCCTGCTGTCGTCCATTCCCGGTGCCGCAGTCACCCAGGTCCGGTTCGACGACGCCCTCCACGAGTTCACCACGCTGCCCGGGATGAAGGAGGACGTCACCGACCTGATCCTCAACCTCAAGGACCTGGTGCTGCGCGTCGAGGGTGACGAGCCGGTGGCCCTGCGTCTCGACGTGCGCGGTCCGGCCACCGTGACCGCCGCTGACATCCATCCGAGCGCCGACGTCGAGATCCTCAACCCTGAGCTGCACGTGGCCAGCCTCAACGGCAGGGGCCGCCTCGCCCTCGACGTCACGGTGGAGCGGGGCCGAGGCTACGTGTCGGCCGACCGCAACAAGCGCTCCTCGACCATCGGCGTGATCCCGGTCGACTCGATCTTCTCGCCCGTGCGCCGGGTGGCGTTCACCGTCGAACCGACCCGGGTCGAGCAATCGACCAACTACGACCGCCTGGTGCTCGACGTCGAGACCGACGGCTCGGTCTCGCCGCGCGAGGCGTTGGCCTCGGCCGGCGACACGCTTCGCGCCCTGGTGACCCTGGTCGCCGAGATGAGCGACAGCCCCCAGGGCCTCGAGCTCGGCGACGTCACCGCCGCCGCCAGTGGCTCGCCCGACCTCGACCTGCCCATCGAGGACCTCGACCTGTCCGAGCGGCCCCGGAACTGCCTCAAGAGAGCTCAGGTCAACTCCGTGGGCGAGCTGGTCGAGAAGACGGTGGACGACCTGCTGGCCATCACCAACTTCGGGCAGAAGTCGCTCGACGAGGTCCTCCAGAAGCTCGACGAGCGCGGGCTCAGCCTGCGCGCCAAGGGCGAGTAGCCGTGCCGGCCACGCCGACCAAGGGCCGCCGCCTCGGCGGCGACGCCGCCCACCAGAAGGCCATGCTTGGCAACCTGGTGGCGTCGCTGATCGCCGCCGAAGCGCTGGTCACCACCGAAGCCAAGGCCAAGGCCCTGCGGCCGGTGGTCGAGAAGGTCATCACCAAGGCCAAGAAGGGTGGGGTCCACCGTCACCGCCAGGTCGTCGCCTTCATTCGGGACAAGGACATGGCGCACAAGCTCTTCGAGGAAATCGGCCCGCGCTACGCCGACCGCCCCGGGGGCTACACCCGCATCCTCAAGCTCGGCCCCCGCCACGGGGACAACGCCCCCATGGCGCGCATCGAGCTCGTGTGAGCACCCATTGACGCTGTTCTCCGACCAGGAGTCGGCCAGAGCGACGCCCCTCGAGGGGGCGTCGCTTCGCGTCCGGATGACCATCGCCTACGACGGCACCCGCTTCCACGGCTTCGCTGCCAATCGCGGCGTCCAGACGGTGGGCGGGACGCTGGCGGCGGCCATCACCAAGGTGGTCGGCCACGAGGTGGAGCTCACCTGCGCCGGGCGCACCGACACCGGCGTGCACGCCTGGGGCCAGGTGGTTCACTTCGACACCGCCGGCGCCCCCGACCTCGTCGGCCTGCAGCGGTCGTTGAACAAGATGCTGGCCCCCGGCATCGTCGTCCGCCAGGCGGGGGTGGCCCCGCCCGGCTTCGACGCCCGGCGCTCGGCCGCGGCACGCCGCTATCGGTACACGGTCCTCAACCGTCGGTGGCCCGATCCGTTCCTGGCCTCCACGACCTGGCATGTGGAGGAGCCGCTCGACGTTCGAGCCATGGAGCTGGCCTGCGACCCCCTCATCGGTCCCCACGACTGGTCCTCGTTCTGCCGCCGGCCGCCCGGCGAGGGCGTCTCCATGGTGCGCATCGTGCGGGACGCCCGCTGGACGGACCTGGGCGACGGCGTGCTGCGCTTCGATGTGGAGGCGTCGTCGTTCTGCCACCAGATGGTGCGCTCGGTGGTGGGGACCTTGGTCGCCGTCGGGTTGGGCAAGAAGCGCGCCGGCGACATGTCCTGGATCATCCGTTCGCGTGACCGCTCCCTGGCCGGCCAGCCGGCGCCTCCCCACGGGCTGTGCCTGTGGGAGGTGGTGTACCGGTGAGCGGGACGGTATCCTTGCCTGCCGGTCCGGCGCGCCTCGAGAGAAGGATCCGCGTGCGAACGTTCTCGCCCAAAGCAGCTGACATCCACCGCGCCTGGCACGTCGTGGACGCCGACGGCCTGGTGCTGGGACGGATGGCCTCGGAGGTGGCGCGGGTGCTGCGGGGCAAGCACAAGCCGATCTTCGCTCCCCATCTCGACACCGGTGACCACGTCGTCGTGGTCAACGCGGCCAAGGTCGTCATGACCTCGGACAAAGCGGCCAAGAAGTTCGTCCATCGCCACTCTGGCTACCCCGGGGGCCTCCGGCGTCAGGTCTACACCGATGTGCTGGCCACCAAGCCGGACGAAGCGGTGCGCCAGGCGGTCAAGGGCATGCTTCCCAAGGGCAGCCTGGGTCGCGAGATGCTGAGGAAGCTCAAGGTCTACGCCGGCCCCGTCCATCCCCACTCCGCCCAGCAACCAACGCCCCTCGAGCTGCCGGCCGCCCGGCGGCCCGCCTGACCAGGAGCACCATGCCCCAGCCGCTCGTCCAGTCCACCGGCCGTCGCAAGCGTGCGGTCGCCCGCGTCCGGATACGAGCCGGCTCCGGCGTGGTCACCATCAACAAGCGCCCACTCGACGTCTACTTCCCCTCGGCCACCCAGCGGATGCTGGCCACCGAGCCGTTGCGGGTGACCAACACGGCCGAGGCCTACGACGTCGACGCCACCATGGACGGCGGTGGGACCTCCGGCCAGGCCGGCGCCCTCCGCTTGGGCATCGCCCGGGCCCTGGCCGAGCTCGACCCGGACCAGCGGGCGCCGCTCAAGCGGGCCGGGTTCCTCACTCGCGACGCCCGCGAGAAGGAGAGCAAGAAGTACGGGCTGAAGAAGGCCCGCAAGGCGCCGCAGTACTCCAAGCGCTAGTCGCCACGTTGCAGTTCGGCACCGACGGCGTCCGCGGTGTGGCCAACCAGGAGCTGACGCCCGAGCTGGTCGTCGCCCTGGGCCGGGCCGCCGCTCGCGTGCTCGGGCGGGGGACGGGAGGGCCGTCGGCCCCTGGCTTCTTGGTGGGGCGCGACACCCGGGTGTCGGGGCCGCTCCTGCAGTCGGCCCTGGCCGCCGGCCTGGCCTCCGAGGGTGCGGCCGTGGTCGACCTCGGCGTGCTGCCCACGCCCGGCGTCGCCTTCGCATCCGCCCGGCTGGGCCTCCCCGCCGCCGTGATCTCCGCCTCCCACAACCCGTTCCCGGACAACGGCATCAAGCTGTTCGCGGCCGGGGGCCGCAAGCTGGCCGACGACGTGGAGGAGGTGCTCGAGGCCGAGCTGGCCCGCATCCTCTCCGGTGGCGGCACCGAGCGGGCGCCCACCGGGGCCGGCGTCGGGCGACTCCAGGCGGATCATGGCGCGCTGGACGCCTACGTCGGGCACCTGGTGGACCTGTTGGAGGGCCGCCCGCTGGAGGGGCTGCGGGTGGTGCTCGACTGCGCCAACGGGGCCGCCTCCGAGGCCGGCCCACGAGCGGTCGCGGCCCTGGGAGCCGACGTCGAGGTGATCGGTGCCCGGCCCGACGGCACCAACATCAACGCCGGGTGTGGCTCCACCCACCCCGAGGGCCTCCAGCGGGCGGTGGTGGAGGCTGGTGCGGACGCCGGGCTGGCCTTCGACGGCGACGCCGACCGCGTGCTGGCCGTGGACCACCGGGGCGAGCTGGTGGACGGCGACCAGATGCTGGCCCTGTGCGCCATCGACCTCCACGAGCGGGGCCAGCTCAGAGGCGAGACCGTGGTGGTCACCGTCATGACCAACTTGGGTTTTCGCCAGGCGATGGAGTCCAAGGGCATCGCCGTGCACGAGACAGCGGTGGGGGACCGCTACGTGCTCGAGGCGCTGGAGGCCGGCGGCTGGTCTCTGGGTGGCGAGCAGTCCGGCCACGTCATCTTCCGCGACATGGCCACCACGGGGGACGGCATCCTCACCGGAGTCCAGCTGCTCCACCTCGTACGGCGGGCCGGCCGCCCTCTGGGCGAGCTGGCGGGGGCGGCCATGACCCGGTTGCCCCAGGTCCTGCGCAACGTACGGGTGGCCACCCGCCGCCCAGAGGTGGCCACCCTGGTGCGCTCGGCGGTGGAGGCGGTGGAGGCCGAGATGCGGGGTCAGGGCCGGGTCCTCGTCCGCCCCAGCGGCACCGAGCCCCTGGTGCGGGTGATGGTGGAGGCGACCGAGGAGGACGTGGCCCACGCCATGGCTCACCGCCTCGCCGCCGAGGTGGAGCGGGCCTGCGGCGCCGCCTAGCGAGGGGGGGCGTGGGGGACGCCTTGGCGTACACTCCCATCAGCTCATGTGCGGGATCGTCGCCATCCTTCGCCGGCCCAGCGAGCGCCCAGCGCCGGCGGCGCGGGAGCTGTTGGCCGAGATCGACGCCGCCTGGGCGGCGATGGGCGAGGCGGCGGGGCTGGCCGACGCCGCTGCCGGGCTCGAGCGGGTGGATCGGGCCCTCCGGGGCACGCCCGGAGTGCGGGCCCTGCTCGGCGACCCGGGGCTGGCCTTCGATCTCGAGCGGCGGCTGGAGGACTTCGACGAGGCCGTCGGGCGCCTCGAGGGATCCCTCGACAGCGGGGAGGTCCCCCGCGATCCTGCCCGCCTCGAGGCGCTCAACGCCGGTCTGCTGCGCATCAAGGACGCCGCTTGGGGGCTGCGCCGCGACCGGTTGACCCGGGCCCGGGCGGTGGGCCGCCTGGCCGGGAACGGCGCCAGCCCGGCCGCCGTCGACGCCTTCTGCTCCATCGAAGCCGCCCTCTCCTCCATCGACCGCCTGGAGGTCCGGGGCCGTGACTCCGCCGGGCTCCACGTGTTGGTGGAGGGCCACGGCCTCGACCTGGACTCGGCCGAGGTGTCGGCCCTTCTCGACGGGCGGCTGAGCGACCAGCTCTTCACGTCGATGGCGGTGCGCACCCCGTTGGGGCATCTTGCCTTCGTCTACAAGGCGGCGGCCGAGATCGGCGAGCTGGGCGACAACTGCCGCCAGCTCCGGGCCGCGGTGGCGGCTGACGGGCTGCTGCGCCGGGCCGTCGAGGCCGACGGCGCTCGCGCCGTCGTGCTGGGTCACACCCGCTGGGCCAGCGTCGGCATCATCTCGGAGGTCAACGCCCACCCCCTCAACCACGAGGAGGAGGGAGCCGGCGGAGGCCCGTACGCGGCCGCCGCCCTCAACGGCGACGTCGACAACTACGCCGACCTCAAGGTGGCCGAGGGGTTGCGCATCCCGGCCGAGGTCACCACCGACGCCAAGGTGATCCCCACGCTGGTGTCCCGTCACCTGCGCCGGGGGTTGAGCCTCGATCGAGCCTTTCGGGCCACGGTGGCGTCGTTGGAGGGCTCGGTGGCCGTCGCCGCCAGCGCCGCCGAGGCCCCCGACCGCCTCCTGCTGGCCCTTCGGGGCAGCGGCCAGGCGCTCTACGTGGGCCTGGCCGAGGACGCCTTCGTGGTGGCCAGCGAGCCCTACGGGCTGGTGGAGGAGACGTCGCAGTACGTGCGCATGGACGGCGAGGCAAGCCCGGCGGGGGCGCCGGGCGAGGTGGTGGTGTTGCGCGGCGACGCCGCCGGGACCATCGAGGGGATGGCCCGCACGGCCTACGACGGCACGCCCCTGCCCGTCGCCGCCAGCGAGGTCCAACGGGCCGAGATCACCACGCGCGACATCGATCGGGCCGGCTTCCCGCACTACCTGCTGAAGGAGATCTCCCAGGCCCCCCAGTCGTTCCGCAAGACGCTTCGGGGCAAGCTGGTGGAGGAGGGCGGCACCCTGCGGGTCTCGGTGGGCGACGACACCCTCCCGGCCCCGCTTCGCCAGAGGCTACGTGAGGGTGCGGTCCGGCGCGTGCTGGTCATCGGGCAGGGCACCGCCGCCGTGGCCGGACAGAGCCTGGCCGCACTGCTGTCCGTCCCGCTGGCCAGGGCCGGCATCGCCGTGGAGGCCCTCCCGGCCACGGAGCTGTCCGGCTTCCGGCTCACCGACGACATGGCCGACACCCTCGTCGTGGCCGTGAGCCAGTCGGGCACCACCACGGACACCAACCGCACGGTGGACCTGGTGCGGGGCCGTGGCGCCTCCGTGGTGTCGATCGTCAACCGCCGCAACAGCGACCTGGTCGACAAGTCCGACGGCGTGCTCTACACCTCTGACGGCCGCGACGTCGAGATGAGCGTGGCCTCCACCAAGGCTTTCTACGCCCAGGTCGCCGCCGGCCTCCTGCTGGCCCTGGCCATCGCCGAGGAGGCCGGTTGCTCGGACCGCCGGGAGGCCCACGAGCTGCTGGACGGGCTGCGCCGACTCCCTGAGGCCATGGAGGGGGTGCTCGAGCGCCGGGACCAGATCGCCACTGCCGCCCAGCGCCACGCCCCGGCCCGGCGCTACTGGGCGGTCGTGGGCAACGGCCTCAACCGCATCGCCGCCCAGGAGCTGCGGATCAAGCTGTCCGAGCTGTGCTACAAGTCCGTCGCTTGCGACGCCACCGAGGACAAGAAGCACATCGACCTGTCCTCCGAGCCCATGATCCTCGTCTGCGCCGCCGGGCTGGCCGGCCCCAATGCCCAGGACGTGGCCAAGGAGGTGGCGATCTACCAGGCCCACAAGGCGGCGCCCATCGTCATCGCCACCGAGGCGGAGACCCGCTTCTCGGCCGCCCTCCAGGTCATTGAGGTGCCCGCTGCCCACCCGTCGCTGGCCTTCGTCCTCTCGGCCATGGCCGGGCACCTGTTCGCCTACGAGGCGGCGCTGGCCATCGACGCCCAGGCCAGACCCTTCCGGGAGGCCCGGGCCGCCGTGGAGGCGTTGGTCTCCTCCCTCGACGGCGACGACCCGCTCCGGCGCCTCGCGCCCATGGTCCAGCCCGCCGCCGAGCAGTTCCTGGCCGGACTGCGGACCGGCTCCTACGACGGCCACCTCGAGGCCAGCACGGCGGTACGGGTGACTTCGCTGCTCCGCTACGCTGCCGGCGCCGCCCCCCTCGACTTGTACGAGGTCGAGTTCGGGAAGCTGGCTACGCCCAGCGTCGTCATCGAGGATCTCACCGACGGTCTGACTCGAGCCATCGAGGAGCTCACCCGCCCCGTCGACGCCATCAAGCACCAGGCCAAGACGGTCACGGTAGGGATCTCCCGCTCCGAAGAGGCGCTCTTCGCCGTCCCGCTGGTCCAGGAGGTGCTGGCCGCCGGGACGGGCCGGGACCGGCTCGGGTACCGCTCGCTGCGGACCCTCGTCGCCCTCGACCCCTCCGTGGCCCAGGTCACCGGGTTCACCCGATACCGCATCGAGGGGGGCGTGGCCGACGGCACGGCCACCCTTCACGTGGTGGACAAGGGGGGCCTGGCCCGCGACCTGGTCTCCCGCACGGACCAGAACCCGATCCTTCGAGGCACCAAGCACCGCGCCGCCACCGAGCGGGAGGTCACCGTGGCCCGCGGCCGCAGCGACGGGCGCACCGTCATCCTCGTGCCCGAGACCAAGGACACCCAGGTCACGGGGATGACGCTGCTCCACGCCCGCTTCCACGATCGGCTGCCGGCGGCGGAGGCCGAGCGCGTCCTGCTCGGTTACCGCGACCGCCACGCCGCCCTGGTGGACGCCGTCACCGAGACGGAGCCCACCTTCCGCCAGGACGTACTGGCCAGAGTGCCCATCATCGACCTGTTGGTCGAGCCGGTGCACGTGCTGGCCGACCGCTGGCGCGACGGCTGAGTTCGTGATCGGGCTCGGCATCGACGCCGTCGAGATCGACCGGTTCCGCCACGTGCTCCGCCGCACACCGGGCGTGGCCCGACGCCTGTTCACCGAGGGAGAACGGGCCTACGGCGCCCGCTTCTCGGACCCCGCCCCGCGGCTGGCGGCCCGCTTCGCGGCCAAGGAGGCGGCCATGAAGGCTCTCGGCGTCGGGCTGGGCGCCTTCTCGTTCCAGGAGATCGAGGTCGTGCGGGCGCCCAGCGGGGCGCCCTCGCTGCGGCTGTCGGGGAGGGCCGCCGGCCTGGCCGCCGAGCGTGGGGCCACCAGCTTCCGGCTGTCCATCACCCACACCGACCGCACGGCGGAGGCGGTGGTAGCGGCCCTTCCCCGATGATCCCCGTCGTCACCCCCGACGAGATGAAGGCCGTCGACCAAGCCGCGCCCGAGCCCACCGAGGTGCTCGTGCGGAGGGCCGGAGCGTCAGTCGCCCGGGCCGCTCTGAGACTGCTGGGTGGGGGGTACGGACGGCGCGTCGTCGTGGTGGCGGGCAAGGGCAACAACGGGGCCGACGGGCGGGCGGCCGCCGAGCGGCTCCGGCGGCGGGGAGCTCGGGTGGTGGTGATCCCCGCCGCCGAGGCCCCGGCCCGGGTGCCCCCATGTCACCTCGTGGTCGACGCCGCCTACGGCACCGGGCTCCACGGGGACTACCGGGCCCCGGACCCCGCTGGCGCCCCAGTGGTGGCCGTGGACATCCCTTCCGGCGTGGACGGGCTCACTGGGCAGGCCGGCGACGGGGCGGTCAGCGCCACCGCCACGGTGACCTTCGCCGCCCTCAAGCCGGGCCTCCTGCTGGGCGACGGCCCCGGCCGAGCCGGGGGGGTGGAGGTGGTGGACATCGGCCTCGACGTGAGTGGTGCCCGCACGCACCTGGTGGAGGACGCCGACGTGCGGGATCGCCTGCCGCAGCGGCCCCGCGAAGCGCACAAGTGGCAGACGGCGGTGTTCGTGGTGGCCGGGTCGCCGGGGATGATGGGGGCACCCGTGCTGGCGTCCAGGGCGGCCATGCGGGCGGGTGCCGGCTACGTCCAGCTCGGGGTCCCCGGCGCGCCCCTCGAGCACCTCCCGGCCGGCAGTGAGGTCGTCGGCGTCGCTCTGCCGAGGGAGGGCTGGGCCGCCGAGGTGCTGCGCCAGGCCGGACGGGCCAAAGCCCTCGTGGTGGGGCCCGGCCTGGGCCGGGCCGAAGGCACCCTCGGCGAGGTGCGCCGCCTGCTGGAAGGCTCTCCCGTGCCGGTGGTGGTCGACGGTGACGGCTTGGCCGCCCTCCACGGGGCGCAGCCCCTCCAGAGCCGGCGGGTCGTCCTCACCCCCCACGACGGGGAGTTCGAGCGGTTGGCGGGGGCCGAGCCCGGGCCCGACCGCATCGGCGACACGCGGGCGCTGGCGGCCGACACCGGCGCCGTGGTCCTGCTCAAGGGGCCCACCACCGTTGTGGCCGGGCCCGGTGGGGACGTGTTCTTGTCGACCAGCGGGAGCCCCCGCCTGGCCACGGCGGGGACGGGTGACGTGCTGTGCGGCGTCATCGCCGCCTTCGTCGCCCAGGGCACCGGCGCGCTGTGGGGCGCCGCTCTTGGCGCTCACGCCCACGGAGCGGCCGCCGCCCTGGGCCCGTCCCGCGGCCTGGTGGCGGGCGACCTCGTCGACCTCGTGGCCGCTTGGCTGTCGGATCGTGCCTGAGGCTCCCTCCCGACCGGCCTGGGCCGAGGTGGACCTCGACGCCGTCCGTCACAACGCCGCCGCCCTGGCCCGGCTGGCTGCGCCCGCCGCCCTGTGCGCCGTGGTCAAGGCGGACGGCTACGGCCACGGCGCGGTGCCCGTGGCCGTCGCCGCCCTCGAAGCAGGGGCGACGTGGCTGGCCGTTGCCGTCGTGGAGGAGGGCGCCCTCCTGCGGGCGGCCGGGATCGAGGCCCCCATCCTGTTGTTGTCGGAGCCGCCGCCGGAGGCCATGGCTGCCGCGGTGGCCCGTCGTCTCACCCCGACCGTGTACACGCAGCAGGGGGTGGCGG
>JALYHF010000045.1 GCA_030776745.1 Actinomycetota bacterium
GGCCCGACGGCACCGTTGGGCCGGTCGGCAGCATCGAGGTCAAGGCCGCCGCCGCCCGTCGACTCGCCGCCGATGTGCTGCTGGTTCCCGTCGGTCAGGAAGACGAGGCCCGAAGGCGGTCGGGACCAAAGCTTCGGGTGGTCCCGGTTGGAACGCTCGGCGAAGCAGCAGGCATCGTCTTCCCTGTTGGGCTCCGCCCCGCCGTCGGCTGCGCGGGCACGTGACCGCCCCTCCCGTGTGGCGGCCCGCCGGGGAGGCTTGGTCCCATGGAGGCAACTTCGGAGGGCGCTGCGGCACGGGAACCAAGCCCGGGAGGGTGAGCCACCCCGGGTCGCGTGCAGCGCGGATTAGGTGGTGACGGCCTCTCGCGCCGCCGGGTTGTGACGCTACCAACCGGCTTCGTGCTCGACCGGTGGGATGTCGCCGATCTCGCCGTGGAGGCGGACCGCGTTGTACCAGTCGATCCACTCGATGATCGCGATCTCGGTTGCGTCGCGGGTGCGCCAAGGGCCATGCAGCTTGGTGAGCTCGGCCTTGAACGTGCCGTTGAGCGACTCGATCATGGCGTTGTCGTAGCTGTCGCCACGAGAGCCGACCGACGCGGAGACGTTCACCTCGGCGAGCCGATCCGAGTAGCGCAAGCTGAGATATTGCGACCCCCGGTCGCTGTGGTGGATCAGCTCGCCGAATGTGAGATCCCGACGCCAGAGCGCCATCTCGAGCGCGTCGAGCACGAGGTCGGTTCGGAGATGGTTGGCAAGCTGCCAGCCCACGATCATCCGGGAGTGCACGTCGAGGATGAACGCGACGTAGAGCCAGCCCTGCCAGGTCGACACGTAGGTGATGTCGGCGAGCCACAGCTGGTTCGGTCGGTCGGCGACGAAGCGGCGCTCGACGAGGTCCGCCGGCCTGGCTGCGGTGTCATCGGGCGTGGTCGTGAACTGCTTTCGGCCTCGTTGCACGCCCCGCAGGCCTATGTCAGCCATGAGCCGGGTGACCGTGCAGCGGGCGACGACGTAGCCCTCGCGACGCAGTTGCTTGTAGACGCGCCGCGGCCCGTAGCAGGAGTAGTTCGACGTCCAGACCCCTCGGATCTGGACCTTGTGCAACTCGTCGCTCAGCGACCGCGCCGACGGCGGCCTCGTCGTCGCCGCGTGGAACGTGCGCTCGGCCAGGCCGATGGTCCGGCACATCACCGCCACCGGCCAGCGGTCGCGGTGTTCGTCGACGAAAGAGACCATCACGCGGTCGCGGGTCGGCCTCCTGCGCGAAATACGTGGTGGCCGCCTTGAGGATCTCGATCGTTCGCTGCTGGTCGGCCACCTCCCGGCGCAACGCCTTGATCTCGGTCAGCTCCTCGGTCGTCGGCGGGGTCCGCCCCGGACACCGCGGCCCGCTTGCACCCGACAATGTTGGCCTTGAAGGTGCGTCGCCGCCCACGGCGGGGACCCGCCTCGCCTGGCCTTTCCACACGCTGACGATGGAAACTTTCTTGTCGCCCGGCGTTGACAAACCACCAAGACCGGCGTGTGACCTGAGCCGCACCGGAACGGCGGCTTCAAGGAGAGCCGAGCCGGACGTGACCATGCCCGCCCTGCAGGGGCTGGGAACGAGCCGGGGACGGAGAAGCCAGGGAGATCGGCCAACGTCGCAGGCACGCCGCACGTCCGGCCCGAACAGCTCATCAATAACGTGGGCTAAGACCGGATGGAGGCGTTGCCCATGTTGACACCCAAGGTTGGCTCGGCCGCGGCGTCCACGGTCACGCCACGGGCCAACAAGAGCAACCCCAGGGGCACGTAGGTTCCGACGAGCCACAGGTTTGACACCACCAGGCCGGGCCACTCACCGGCGGCCAGAGCGATGATCGCCACGGGGAACCACAGGCCACCCAAAAGGGGGAGCCACCGGAGAACTCCGGGCCAGCGGCGAGCCCGGGCGACGGTCGCCCCCTGGACGAGCAGCCAAAGCATGCTCAGCGGCCAGGCCGCATCGAGGGCGGCCATGATCCCCTCGCTCGCCATATTGGGGTCGAACACATGCGGCACCGTCCAGCCCATGGCCAACAGGACGAGCACCATCTGGATGGCGAGGACGGCCCGGCTCCACCGGCCCCGACCTGTGCCACCGGTCGTCCACATGGCGGCGACCAGGCCGAGCACGCCCACCTGGAAGGCAAACGATCCCGCCAACTCCAGGCGGCTGTTGGCGCCTTCCTCGATGGGTCCCGCCGCCAACGAGGCGACTGCCCACCCCGCCGCGCCCACCGCTACCACCACTCCACACCATCGAACCAGCGCTGCCGCCCCCATCGTCATCCTCCTTGGTCCGGGCTCACCGGTCGGTCCGGTGGCTTCCGAGGCGAGCATGCGGGAAGGCGGATCATCCGTCATCGGTGGCACGGCTATCCCTTCCTCGGCCAATAGGAGGAGGTCCATCACATCAATCTCCTCCTCGGGACCGATGTTCTTGGACGAGCGCAGGGCTACCGTGGCCGCCGGTGCCCAAGAGCGTGAGGAGACAGCTCGGCGACAGGGCCTTCGACGCAGCGGCGGCCGGTGGCCTGCTCGGGCTGGGACTGTTCGAGGCGGCCTTTTCCGAGACGGTCATCGACCCTTGGAGCCAGGCGCTGCTTACCGTGGGATGGACCTTCCCTCTTCTGTGGCGTCGCCGCTGGCCGGTTCCCGTCCTCGCGCTCGTTGTGCCCTTCGGCCCCGCGCTCGACCTCGTGAACTCGAAGGGTGGCGTGATCTCCTACGTCCTCGCCGTCATCCTCGCCGCCTTCACCGTGGGCCGGCACAGCGATCGGCCGGCGACGTGGTGGGGGCCGCTCCTTTGCGTCGGTTTCTTCTGGGCCGGCTACGCGCTCACGGGCGGTGTCCTCAGCGACTACATCTACACCGCCGTCTTCTACGGATCGGCGTGGGCCGTCGGCTACGTCCTGCGGCAGCGGGCCACCCGGATCGCGGAGCTCCACGAGGCGACCGAGGATCTTCAGCAGCAGCAGGAGGAACGGGAGCGGCGCGCCGTCGCCGAGGAGCGGGCCCGCATCGCCCGCGAGCTGCATGACATCGTGTCGCACAGCATCAGCGTGATCACCATTCAGGCCCAGGCCGTGCGGCACCGCCTCGACCCCGAACAGACGGCCGAGGCCCGGGACCTGGGCGACGTGGAAGACGCCGCCCGCGAGGCCATGGCCGAGATGCGGCGGCTGCTCGGCGTGCTCCGTGCCGACGGACCGGTCGCCCTGTCGCCTCAACCCGGGCTTGACCAGCTTCCCCGGCTCCTGGCCGAGACCGAGGCCGCTGGTGTACGTGTTGAGCTGCGCACCGAGGGAGATGCGGGCCCCCTGCCGCCGGGGTTGGACCTCGCCGCTTATCGCATCGTTCAGGAGGCGCTGACGAACTGCCGCAAGCACAGCCCCGCCTCGGCGGCGAAGGTGATCATCCGCTACTTTCCCGCCTCACTAGAGCTGCAGGTGCACAACGACGGTCCGGTCGCGGTGGCACGCGGGGAGGCGGGTCAGGGCCTGATCGGCATGCGTGAGCGCGTCCTGCTCTACGGCGGCACGGTGAGTGCCGGCCCCGATCCCGACGGCGGGTTCTCCGTGCGGGCCACCCTCCCCCGCGCCTATGGGGCGGCGGGGTGAGCATCACGGTCGTCATAGCCGACGACCAGGCCATGGTGCGCGCTGGATTGCGCTCGCTCCTCAGCGGCGAGCCCGATATCGCCGTGGTGGCAGAGGCCGTCGACGGGGAGCAGGCAGTTGCTGCGGCGTGCCGGCACCGGCCCGCTGTCGTCCTCATGGACATCCGCATGCCGGTGCTGGACGGCATCGCCGCCACCCAGCGGATGGTGGCCGAGGGCAGTCCCAGCAGAGTGCTTGTGCTGACAACCTTTGAGCTCGACGAATACGTCTTCAACGCCCTTCGGGCTGGAGCGAGCGGCTTCTTGCTCAAGGACTCGACCGCGGAGCAGTTGATGGCCGCCGTCCGCACGGTCGCCGCGGGCGACGCCTTGCTGGATCCCGCAGTCACCCGTCGAGTCATAGACTCCTTTGTTCGGAACCCGCCCCGCGAGCACGCCGCCAGCCTGGAGCTGTCACGGCTCACCAAGCGGGAGGTTGAGGTGCTGAGGCTCGTCGCCCGCGGTCTGTCCAACCCGGAGATCGCCCGCGAGCTCATCGTCAGCAATGCCACCGCCAAGACGCACGTGAGCAACGTCCTTTCCAAGCTTGGACTTCGCGATCGGGTGCAGGGCGTCGTCTACGCTTACGAGACCGGTCTTGTCACCCCAGGCGACGAGTCGCAGCGGCCCTGACCCGATGCTGGCCTTCCGGATGGTCGAGTTCGACCGCGGCGACCGGTCGGTGCAGCAGCGCAATTGTCAACGGACGAGCCCGGTCGCTTCTGGACACCTTTTTCAGCCGACCAGACGCGCTCACTTCGGGGCGACATCCTCTTCCACGCTGGCGATGACTGCCGCTTTCGGGGGCTGTCTGCGGTCTTGACGGGATCACCGTCCCGACGGGCCGCCCCTTACCGCCGGCCGGATGGGGCTCGATCAGAGGCCGCAACCGCTCGCTTGTCGCCGAAGCTGCGAGCAACGATGCCCTG
>JALYHF010000046.1 GCA_030776745.1 Actinomycetota bacterium
GACATCGCGGAGCGATTCGGAGTGTCCTCGCTCGCTCAGGTTGACCTTGGGGATCGGGTCCACCGCAACCGGCCCCTCGCCGAGCTGGCGCCCCAGGCTGCCGCCGTCCTCGACGTGGCGCTGTCCAGGGCAGGGGTGGCACTGGCCGACATCGATCGATCTTCGTGGGTACTCTGCCGGCCCGCTGGCCCCGACGGCCCGGGAGGGCCAGCGCTGGCGGCAGGCGCTGATGACGACTTGGCCTCGACCTCGGCCACTGGAAGTTCAGCATGAGCAGCGACACGACGCCCTTCGTGGGCGCCAGCCGGGGCGACGCCCTCGAAGCCCTCGGAGACTCTCGGTTGCCTTGCCACCGACGACGGGCGCGCCCAAAGTGGATCCCCCGAGCATTCGGTAGAACCGGTCGTGAGCGGGTGGCAGTGCGAGAAGGGAAGGGATCTTAGCTGAGCTGGAAGTCGCCAGCGGCACGCCCGGTTGTGGCTCAGGGGGGCAAGAGTTTCGAGCCAGCTAACGATTCTCTGTGGCAGAGTACTGCCGTGCCGGCCGGAGTGAGGCCTCGCGAGAGCGACGACACCTCTCGCAGGCCGGCGGGTGCCTGCCACGTTCGGTCAATACTACAAAAGGCACGAGAACGCCGTTTGTGGTCGCTTTGACGAGAGGCTGCCATGAGACATAGGTCGCTTGTCCTGTCCATCGCCGTGGCAGTGGCTCTCGCCCTCGGCGCCGCCGCAGTGATCTTCCCGGAGTACTTCCGCCTGCTTCGCCCGAGCGTCCTCAAGCAGCTCGACCCGCAAGTGGTCGAGCTCATGAACGAGCTTCCCGGGGTGGACAAGCAGAACAAAGAGATCATTGGCCGCCTATTCCCCCACGGAGGTCTCGCTCATGCAAAGGAAGGGCCCGACGGTGTGATGCGAGTTGAGATCCGCGCCCCGTCCGGCGAGCTCATCTGGACGCCGTCGATCGTCGTCATGCCACACCCGGGCGAGCTCGAGGTCGAACTCTTCAATGACGATCCCTACATCCACCACGCCGCCATCCTCCCGAGCAACGGGGACAAGCAGTACCTCATGCTGCCCATCCATTCCCGGGGAAGAGCCCGGATCACCCTCGACGGCCCCGGCTACTACTGGTTTGGTTGCCCCGTCGGCAACCACGTCGGGCGGGGCATGCTCGGGCTGATCCTCGTCGAAGGCAATGTTCCAGCCGAAGCTCGCCTCGACCGGCCGGAGCAGCCACGGCCATGAAGAGGACCGAAATGAGGAGCCCTGGTGTATCCGCTCGGGTGGCACTGTCCTTGGTGCTCGGTGCCTCCCTCCTGGCCGCCTGCTCTCAAGAACGTCGCGAGTACCCGCTGACCGAGCAGGGCAAGGACCTGGGATCACTGAGCGGCGTTAGCGGCGGTGCTCCACCCGTGGCTACCGACGTCACGTTCGATCGACTCCTCAAGGCCCGGTCCGAACCCCACAACTGGCTCACCTACTACGGGGCCTACGATGGCCAGCGCTTCAGCTCTCTGGACCAGATCAACACTGGCAACGTCAAGGACCTACGGCCGGCGTGGACGTTCCAGTTCGGTCAGTTCGGTCTCCAGGCGAGCGAGGGGACCTTTTCCTTCGAGGCGGCCCCCGTCGTCGTCGACGGCGTCATGTACGCCACCGCGTGGGACGGCTGGGCCTTCGCGCTCAACGCCGAGACCGGCCAGGAGCTGTGGCGCTACAAGCACGAGATCCCCATCGACACGCCGCTGTGCTGCGGGAACGTCAACCGGGGCATGGCCGTGGCCAAGGGAAAGGTCTACATGGCCACCCAGAACGCCCACCTCGTGGCCCTCGACGCCACCACCGGCAAGCCGGTGTGGAGGAAGGTGTTCGGCGACGTGCGGGCGGGCGAGAGCGCCACGCTCGCTCCCCTCGTCGTGAAGAACCTGGTGGTCGTGGGCACGTCGGGGGCTGAGTACGGCATCCTCGGCCACATCGACGCGTTCGACCTCGACACGGGACGGCGCGTGTGGCGGCGCTACAACATCCCCAAGGCCGGGGAGCCGGGAGGCGACACCTGGCCCGAAGGCGACGCCCGGGCCAGAGGCGGCGGCAGCGCCTGGATCACGGGGAGCTACGACCCCGACCTGGACCTCATGTACTGGGGCACGGGGAACCCCTCGCCCGACTTCGACGGAAGCGTCCGCCCGGGGAGGAACCTCTACACCAGCTCGGTGGTGGCCATCGACCCCGACGACGGCAAGATGCGCTGGCACTACCAGTGGACCCCGCACGACCTGTGGGACTTCGACGGCAACAACGAGAACATCCTGTTCGACCTCGACGGGCGCAAGCTCCTGGCGCACTTCGACAAGAACGGCTACTTCTTCGTGCTGGACCGGACCAACGGGGAGCTCGTCCGGGTGGCCCCCTTCGTGGATCGCCTCGACTGGGGCCAGATCGACCCGACCGGGAAGTTCACCGCCAAGAAGACCCCCACCAAGGAGGGGGTCGACATCTGCCCGGGGCCGGCGGGGGGCAAGGAGTGGACCCATGCCGCCTACAGCCCGAAGACCCGGCTCTTCTACGTCCCGGTCATCGAGTCGTGCGCCAACTTCCGGGTCGAGCCGGTGGAGTTCAAGGAGGGCCTGCCCTACTACGGAGGCGAGGCCACCACGCACCAGGACCACTGGGGGGCGGTGCGGGCCTTCGACCCGGCCACGGGGAACCGGGTGTGGGAGTGGAAGAACGACAAGCCCATGGTCGCCTCGGTGCTGGCCACCGGCGGCGACCTCGTCTTCGCCGGAGAGCCCACCGGGGAGTTCAACGCCTATGACGCCCGCACGGGCCAGCTGCTGTGGCAGCACCAGACCGGAAGCGGCCACCACAGCAGCCCCACGACCTACAGCGTCAGGGGCAAGCAGTACGTCGCCGTGCCCGTCGGGTGGGGCGGCTGGGTGAAGGGGTTCGCCCCCGGCACTCTCGGGGTGCCCCGGGGCGATGCGCTGTTCGTCTTCGCTCTGCCCTAGGCGTCGTCGCTCAGATCGATGATGGCGTTGTCGTCGCCGAACTCGTTGCGCTCATAGGCGTGTGCCGCCTCGTCGTTGAACCACTCACCGTCGGCGGTTCGGTAGCGAAAGGAGTAGCGCTTCCCGGGATCGAGGGTGACCGACACGGTCCGGGTGTCCCCGCGCTTGCGGAGCACGGTCGCGTTCGGATCCCAGTCGTTGAAGTCTCCGGCGACGGTGACCTTGCCCGCAGGGTTCTCGGCAGGTAGCGAGAACGTCACTTTGACCTTGTCGCCCCTCGCAGGTTCACAGCGAATCATCCCAGCCTCCTTTGCACGTCACCCTTGGCGAAGAACGAGCACCGCGGCGACGCTGTCGAGCCTTCATCCTTACCCCCCAGGACGCGTTGCGACCCCGACACGTCAGATGGGTGTCAGCGCCGACAAGGCAGTGGTGATGCCAGCGGTGAGAGGATGCGACCGGACCCCGGCGACCGGAGGTAGGACGTGACGGACAAGCAGGTCACCCTCAGGCGAGAAGGCGGGAGCGCGGGCGGTGCTGGTGTCCGGCCCATCCTGCTGGCCATAGCGGGAGACAGCGGCACGGGAAAGACGACCCTCACCTCGGGGCTGGTGGAGGCGCTGGGTCGCGACCGGATCACCTCCGTGGCGGCCGACGACTATCACCGCTACGACCGCGAGGAGCGCAAATCCCTCCCTTTCACCCCGCTGCACCCCGAGTGCAACTACATGGGCATCATGGAGCAGCACCTCCAGCATCTCTCCCTCGGCCAGCCCATCCTGAAGCCGGTCTACGACCACGACACCGGCCGGCTGGGGCGTCCCGAGCACGTGGAGCCGCGCGAGTTCGTGATCGTCGAGGGGCTGCTCCCGCTCCACACCAAGGCGTCGCGGGCGTGCTTCGACATCACCGTGTTCCTCGACCCGCCCGAAGAGATCCGCATCGCATGGAAGCTCGGGCGCGACACGAAGAAGCGGGGCTACACCGAGGACGAGGTCCGTGCCGACCTGAAGAAGCGAGAGCCCGAGTCCCAGGAGTTCATCCGTCCGCAACGCGCCCATGCCGACATCGTCGTGCGCTTTGCTCCGATCAAGGAGCGCGGCGAGACCGCTGACGACCCCTTGAGCGCCACGCTCCTCCTCCGTCCCACGATCAGCCACCCCGACCTGCCGGCCATCCTCGGCGAGGACACCAGTGAGGCCATGCACGTCGCCCTCATCCGGGACGACGACGGCAAGCCGGTGGACGCCGTGCACATCCACTCCTACGCCGACCC
>JALYHF010000047.1 GCA_030776745.1 Actinomycetota bacterium
CCGTCACGGTCGGCCTTGACGATGGCAGGGTCATCGGGGATGGCCACGACCTCGTGGTCGGGGAAGGCCTTGGCCACCGTGGCCAGGTCGTCCTCGTCACGAATTCGGCTGGCCACCACGATCACCCTCCCGAGGGCCTTCTCTCGAGCCAGGTCGGCCGCTCTGGTCCCGACCTCGATCGACTTGGGGGTCGGTTCCACTACGACGAGCACGGCGTCCACCCGCTGGTCGGCCAGGCGAGTGAGGGTGCCGATACCCGCTTCGAGGTCGGCGATGACGGCGCCGTCGGCGAAGTCAACACTCCCGAGCAACTGCTCGGGCGAAAGCCCGCATCAGGGACAGCCTGGTTCGGGGTTCTCGATGCGGGACACCACGGCCAGGCGCACGCCGTCGGGAGCATCTGAGCCGAAGCGCTCGAGAAGGTCGTCCCAGCCCGGCGCGTGCTGTTCTTCCCCCTCGTCGAGCGCTTGTCGCATGGAGACCAGGCGCTCGGTCTCGTCGTCACCCACCCCGAGCGATATCCCGAGGTTGGGGTTGGAGTCACAGTCGAGGGCCACGACGGACAGGCCGTGACGGGCCAGCGTCCGGGCGACCACGGCGGAGGTGGTGGTCTTTCCCGACCCGCCCTTTCCCACCACTGCGAGCTTCATGCGTCGCGCTCCTTTCTCAGCCGCTCCGCCAACGATTCTACCTCTCGTACCGCCGAACAGTCGGGGGCCGCGTCGATCGGGGCCCTGCCCTGTCGCTCCGCCTCGGCCAGAGCCTCGTCCCAGGGGACGGCCGCGACCACGTCGAGGCCCGTGCGGCTCCGCACCAGCTCGACGTCGCCCGCCTGGCGCACTCGGTTGGCCACCGCGACGATCTCCGGGGCGCTCTCCGACAGAGCCAGACGAGCCAGACGCCGGGCGGACAGCAGGGACTTGGCCGTGGGTTCGACCACGATCAGGAACCTTCGGGCGTAAGCTCCCCATCCAGCGAAGGCCTGGCGGGTACCGCCGGGCAGGTCGCCGACGACGCTCCAGCCGTCCTCGGGGAGATCTCGGGTGATCTGGCGAAAGGCGAACTGGGAACGCACCAGCGCCGCGGGGTTTCGTCGAAGGTTGCCGAACTGGAGGAAGCGGACTCCGTCCGGGGCCCTGACGCCATAGCGTTCGATGGCCTCGATGGCGGTCAGGCCGGGTTGCAGGCGGTACCGCGGTCCCTCCTCGTTGGCTGCCCTCTCCACCACGGCGTCGGGTGGGATGGCAGCATCGGTGAGACCAAGGCCCAAGGAGAAGGCCAGACCGGGCATGGGATCGGAGTCAATGGCGAGGACCGGCTCGCCCATCCGGGCCAGGGCGCGGGCGAAGGTGCCGGCCAGCGCCGACTTCCCCGCCCCGCCCTTGCCCACGAAGGCAACCCTCACGGCGTCATCGGGTGGATGGTAGGCCGGGGACCCGGGATCGGTCAGCGACTGCTGCGGTCTAGCATGCGCCAGGAGCCCGGCGGCGTGGCCGAGTGGTTTAGGCAAGGGCCTGCAAAGCCCTGTACACCGGTTCGATTCCGGTCGCCGCCTCCAGGCCCCTGATCATGCATAATGGCAGGTCAGGGGCCATTTCTGCTTTGTCCGCAGGACACCGGCAGTGGCCGCTGCAAACCCCAGAATCCCCTGGTTTCGCTCCCTTTTCGCTCCCCGGATGCTCCCCGGGGCTCACCAGGAGGTCGTGATGGGGTTCATCGAGAGGCGCAACGGCCGGTACCGGGCCCGCTACCGCGACCCGCTCGGGCGCCAGCGCTGCGAGACGTTCACCCGCCGGGCTGACGCCGAGCGGTTCTTGCGCGAGATGCAGGTCGACGTCGAGCGGGGGCGCTGGATCGACCCGGCCGGCGCCGACCAGCCGCTCGCCCAGTGGGCCGAGGAGTTCCTCGCCCTGGCCCGGCGGCTGTCGCCGTCGACGCAGGAGACCTACCGCCGGGACCTCGTGCGTTACGTGCTGCCTCGGTTCGGCTCGTACCGCCTCGGGCGCCTCCCCGCCGACGAGATCGAGAACTGGCTCAACGACGAGGTGGCCGCCGGGGTGGCGCCGTCGTCGGTCCATCGCCACTACCGCACCCTGCGCCGCGTGCTGCAGGTGGCGGTGGAGAAGCAGAAGATCGTTGCCAATCCGTGCGACCGCGTGCAGCCGCCTCGTGTGCCCCAGCGGGAGATGACGTTCCTGTCGTGGGAGGAGGCGGTCGACCTCGCCGAGGCGATCAACGAGCGCTACCGCGCGCTGATCTACCTGGCCGTGGACTCCGGGATGCGCTGGAGCGAGCTGGTCGGCCTGCGGCGCTCGAAGCTCGACCTGCGCCGACGCAAGGTGCGTGTCACGGAGCAGCTGATCCGCCTGGAGTCGGGGGAGTGGCTGCGCAAGGACACCAAGAC
>JALYHF010000048.1 GCA_030776745.1 Actinomycetota bacterium
CCCCCCCCCACCGCCCAAGCCGCGCCTCCGGGACCGCCTGGGCAAGGCCCGCACCCTGCTGGCCGGCTACCTCACCTCGGTCCTGTCCCGCTCGGCCATCGACGACGAGACGTGGGACGAGCTGGAGGAGGCCTTGATCCGAGCCGACGTCGGCGTCGGCCTCACCTCCAGCCTCCTCGCCGACCTCCGCACCCGGGTCAAGGCCGAGAACATCACGACGCCCCAGGCGCTGGTGGAGGCCCTCAAGGAGGACCTCAAGAAGAAGCTCTGGGAAGGAGATCGCAGCCTGCGCTTCGAACCAGGCGCACCGAACGTGTGGCTGTTCGTGGGCGTCAACGGTGTGGGCAAGACCACGACCATCGGGAAGGTGGGCCTGCGGGAGGCGTCGCGCGGGCGCACCGTCGTGATGGCCGCGGCCGACACGTTCCGGGCCGCCGCCGCCGAGCAGCTGGAGCTGTGGGCCGAGCGGGTAGGGGCCGACACCGTGCGGGGGGCCGAGGGCGGCGACCCCGGTTCGGTCGTCTTCGACGCCGTGGAGCGGGCGGCCGCCCGCGGCGCCGACCTCGTGCTGGCCGACACGGCCGGGCGCCTCCACACCAAGGTCAACCTCATGGAGGAGCTCAAGAAGGTGCGCCGCATCGCCGAACGGCCCCCGGCCCGGCTCACCGAGGTGCTCCTCGTCCTCGACGCCACCACGGGTCAGAACGGGCTGGTACAGGCCCGCCAGTTCACGGAGGCGGCGGGGGTCACCGGGGTGGTCCTGACCAAGCTGGACGGCACGGCCAAGGGTGGCATCGCCCTGGCCGTCCAGGCCGACATGGGGATCCCCATCAAGCTGGTCGGCTTGGGGGAGACGGCCGACGACCTGGTCGAGTTCGACCCCGACGAGTTCGTGGAGGCGCTGTTCTCCTGAGCGCTGCGTCGGTCGGCGCCGGGCGGGTCTGCACTAGCCTGGCTCAACCATGTTCGAGTCCCTCTCCGACCGCTTCGAGGGGATCTTCACGCGCCTGCGCGGCCGTGGGCGCCTGGGCGAGGCCGAGGTCGACGAGGCCCTGCGCGAGATCCGCCTGGCCCTCCTCGAGGCCGACGTCAACTTCCTGGTGGTCAAGGGCATGGTGGCCCGGATCCGGGAACGCTGCGTCGGCGCCCAGCTCTCGGAAAGCCTCACCCCCGCCCAACAGGTCATCAAGATCGTCCACCAGGAGCTGGTCGACACGCTGGGCGGCGAGGCCCTCAAGATCACCTACGCCCCCCGGCCACCGACCGTGGTGCTCCTGGCCGGGCTCCAGGGCTCGGGGAAGACCACCACGGCGGCCAAGCTCGCCCGCTGGTTCAAGCAGCAGGGCCGCCACCCCCTCCTCGTGGGAGCGGACCGGCAGCGGCCCGCCGCCGTGGAGCAGCTGCGGGTGCTGGGCGGGCAGGCCGGCGTGCCGGTCTACAGCGAGGCCAGCGACCCGGTGGAGGTGGCGGCCGGAGGGCTGAGCGAGGCCCAGCGACTGGGCCGGGACGTGCTCATCGTCGACACCGCTGGGCGCCTCAGCATCGACGCCGAGCTCATGGACGAGGTGCGGCGCATCTCCGCCAAGGTGGACCCGCACTACACCTTCCTGGAGATCGACGCCATGACCGGCCAGGACGCGGTGGCCACGGCCGAGGCCTTCCACGCCACCCTCGAGCTCGACGGCGTGATCCTCACCAAGCTCGACGGTGACGCACGTGGCGGCGCCGCCCTCTCGGTGAAGCAGGTCGTGGGCCGGCCCATCGCCTTCGCCTCGGTGGGCGAGAAGCTGGCGGACTTCGAGACCTTCCACCCCGATCGCATGGCCAGCCGCATCCTCGGCATGGGCGACGTCCTCACCCTCATCGAGAAGGCGGAGGAGGCCTACGACAAGGGGGAGGCCGAGAAGGCGGCGGCCGCCCTCATGGAGGGCCGCTTCACCCTCGAGGACTTCCTCGAGCAGATGCAGCAGATCAAGAAGATGGGGCCGCTGCAGAACATCATCGGTATGCTGCCGGGGATCCCGAAGGAGCTGAAGCAGGCGCAGATCGAGGATCGGGAGATCGCTCGAGTGGAGGCCATCGTCCGCTCGATGACACCGCAGGAACGGGTGGACCCCTCCATCGTGAACGGGTCCAGGCGCCAGCGCATCGCCAACGGCAGTGGTTCGACCACGGCCGAGGTCAACCAGCTCCTGAAGCAGTTCAAGGACATGCAGCGGATGATGGGCCAGTTCGGACTGGGCCGGAAGACCACCAAGGGCAAGAAGGGCAAGAAGGGCGGCCGGGTGACGCCTCCCAAGATCGCCTCCCTGGCCCCCCTCAACCAGGAGAAGCAGACGTGGCCGTGAAGCTCCGCCTCATGCGGATGGGCAAGAAGAAGCAACCGACGTATCGCCTCGTGGCCGCCGACAGCCGGTCCCCTCGCAACGGGCGGTTCATCGAGATCCTCGGCACCTACGAGCCACGGGCGGAGCCCTCGAGGATCGTCATCGACGAGGAGAAGGCGTTGCGCTGGCTTCGACAGGGCGCCCAGCCCACCGAGCGGGTCGAGAAGCTGCTCAAGGCCACCGGCGCCTGGGCACAGTTCGAGCCGGGCCCGGCCAACCAGTGACGACGGCGCGCCGCTCATGGCCATCACTGCGGGTGCTGGTCCCATGAGCGAGGACTTCGAGGTCGAGTACGAGGCCGGGGACGCCAACCGGGTCAGCGGCGCCGTCGCCGGGAGGGTGCTGGAGTACGTGGCCCGCCAGATCGTCGACGACCCTGACGCGGTGGTGATCGAGTCCCAGAACGACCGCAACCGGGTCGACCTGCGCCTGCACGTCGCCCCTGGGGACATGGGCAAGGTCATCGGCAAGAGGGGCCGGGTGGCCCAGGCCATCCGTACCGTGGTCCGGGCGGCCGGAGCCCGTGAGGGGGTCGAGGCCACGGTCGACATCGTCGACTGACCTCGTCTCGTGCTCGAGGTCGGCCGGGTGATCAAGCCGCACGGCCTCCGCGGAGAGGTCGTCGTCGAGCTGGTCACGAACCGCACTGAGCGGGTGGCGCCCGGATCGGTGCTCTCCTCGCCCGCCGGTGAGCTCCGGGTAACCCGGTCCTCGCCCCACCAGCGCCGCTGGATCGTCGCCTTCGAGGGCGTGTCCGACCATGAAGGCGCCGAGGCGCTCCGGGGTGCGGTCCTGTCCGCCGAGCCACTGGAGGACCCGGACGCCCTCTGGGTGCACGAGCTGGTCGGGACCGAGGTGGTGGGGGTGGACGGGCGCCCGTACGGCACGGTGGTCTCCGTCGAGGCCAACCCGGCCAGCGACCTGCTGGTCCTGGAGGCCGGTGCGCTGGTGCCCCTTCGCTTCGTGGTGGCGAGGGGGCCGGGACGGGTCGTCGTCGATCCCCCGGAGGGCTTGCTGGAGTGATGCTCGGGCCCGGGCCCGGCCCCCGCCGAGGGCCAGACTGTGGCCATGCGCATCGAGGTGTTCACGATCTTTCCCGACATGGTCGAGGGCTACCTGGCCCAGAGCCTGATCGGAAAGGCCCGCCGCGCCGGCGTCCTCGACATCCGGGTCCACGACCTGCGCTCGTTCTGCGACGACCCCCATCGCAGCGTGGACGATGCCCCTTTCGGTGGTGGGGCCGGCATGGTGCTCGCCCCCGAGCCGATCTTTCGGGCCGTGGAGCAGGTCCGCCCGGCCCGGCCGCTGCTGCTCCTCGGGCCCGGTGGGCGCCCCTTCGACCAGGCCTGGGCCACGGAGCTGGCCGCCCAGCCCGACGGCCTGTCGCTGCTGTGTGGGCGATACGAGGGAGTCGACCAGCGGGTGGTGGAGCACCTGGTCGACGGGGAGCTGTCCATCGGCGACTACGTCCTCGCCGGCGGGGAGGCGGCGGCTCTCGTGGTGGTCGAGGCCGTCGCCCGGCTGGTGCCAGGCGTGATGGGCAACCAAGCCTCCAGCGCCGAGGAGTCCTTCGCCGACGGGCTCCTCGAGCACCCCCACTACACAAGGCCGGCAGACTTCCGGGGCTGGCGGGTGCCCGAGGTGCTGCGGTCCGGAGACCACGCCCGGATCGCCGGGTGGCGGCGGGCGCAGGCACTGGCGGCCACGCTGGAGCGCCGTCCGGACCTCGTGGCGGCGCGGGGTGGGCTGAACGAGGACGAGGTGCGCCTCTTGGCGGCCCACGGCTATCCTGTCGCGCCCGGCCCTGTGCCGCCTTCCCGTGCTGGTCCCGAGGAGCCTGACGCGCCATGAACCCCACCGACCTGGTCGACCGCAGCGCCCTGCGTGACGACGTCCCGGTCTTCAAGCCGGGCGACAACGTCAAGGTCCACGTTCGGGTGGTGGAAGGCTCGAGGGAGCGGATCCAGGTGTTCCAGGGCGACGTCATCTCCCGCCGGGGCGACGGCGTGCGGGAGACCTTCACGGTGCGCAAGGTCAGCTTCGGCGTCGGCGTGGAACGGACCTTCCCGCTGCATTCCCCTGTGATCGCCAAGATCGAGGTCACCCGGCTGGGCGACGTGCGCCGAGCCAAGCTGTACTACCTGCGCGACCGGACCGGCAAGGCGGCCAAGATCAAGGAGAAGCGGGTCGCCCGTTGACGCTGCCGGCGCGGCTGGCCCGGGTCGCCCCGCCGTCATCGCTGGCTCGCAGCCTGTTGGAGCTGCCCTTCCTGGTCCTGTGCGCGGCAGTCATCGCCTTCCTCCTGAAGACGTTCGTGGCACAGGCCTTCTACATCCCGTCGGAGTCGATGACCCCCCAGCTCCAGGTCAACGACCGGGTGCTCGTGTCCAAGCTGGCGTACCGACTCCACCGGCCCAACCGTGGTGACATCGTCGTGTTCGACTGTCCGAGGTCCTCCTGCCCGGAGCAGTCCGAGGGCGGCAACCTCCTCGTGCGGTTCCTCCGAGGGCTGGCCGAGGGAGTGGGCGTGGTCCAGCCCTCCACGGAGGAGTTCATCAAGCGGGTCGTCGGCTTGCCCGGCGAGACGCTCGAGGCCAGGCAGGGCCAGGTGTACGTCGACGGTCGTCGCCTGATCGAGCCCTACCTGCCAGCGGGCACCAGGACGGCCAACCTGCCCGCCACCACGGTGCCGGTGGGACGGCTCTTCGTCATGGGCGACAACCGGGCCAACTCCTCCGACAGCCGGGTCTTCGGGCCCATCCCACGCTCGACGGTGGTGGGTCGCACGATCCTCAAGCTGTGGCCACCGGCCGAAGCGTCGTTCCTCTGAACGACGCTGCCTCCTCGAGGCCGGAAGGGCGGGAGCGCCTCGGAGGGCATCCGAGGCCGTATGGGCCCGCCTGCCGTACGATGACCACGAAGACGAGCGAGCCGGGGCGAGCGAGCCGGAGGCGGAGATGGTGGCCTGAATGAGCGCCGAGGACCTCGAGCGGTACGAGACCGAGATCGAGCTCCAGCTGTACCAGGAGTACCGTGCGGTCCTCCCGATGTTCCGCTACGTCGTGGAGACCGAGCGTCGCTTCTACCTGGCCAACGACGTGAAGATGGAGGCGCACGACGAGGGCGGCCGCACCTTCTTCGAGATCCAGCTGGGCGACGCCTGGGTGTGGGACATGTACCGCCCCGCCCGCTTCGTGTCATCGGTGCGCGTGGTCACGTTCAAGGACGTGAACGTCGAGGAGCTGCCGGAGAAGGAGCTCTAACGGCCCTCGTCGCCGGCCGCCGGCCGCCCTCCCAGTCGTGACCCGGGACCGGCGGCTGCTCGGTGCCCGTGGGGAGGAGGCGGTGGCGGCCTGGTACCAGGCCCGGGGCTACGAGGTGCTGGCCCGGAACTGGCGTTGCCGCGACGGGGAGCTCGACCTGGTGGTGTCTGCCGGCGCCCAGTTGGTCTTCTGCGAGGTGAAGACGCGTACCACGGGCGCCTTCGGCACGCCGGTGGAGGCCGTCACCCCCGCCAAGTGCGCTCGGGTGCGCCGCTTGGCCGCCCGATGGATGCAGGACCACGGGCCGGCGCCGGGCCGACAGGTCCGCTTCGACGTGGCCTCGGTCCTGGGCGGCACCGTCGAGGTGGTGGAGGGCGCCTTCTGAGTCAACGTCGGCCGCGGCCCGGGTGGCGCCGGTGCCGGTTGGCCCAGCAGGCGTGGTGCCAGTGGCGACGGAGACCGGGGTCGTCGAGCGGCACGACGACCAGATGCCCGATGCCGATGCCGACCTCCTGGTTGCATCCCGGGCACAGGTAGGGCTTGGTGGCCTGATAGGGCTGGACCCGGCGCACCTCCACCTCCGGTTCGTGCCCAGGCCGCCAGACGGGGTCGAAGGCCACGGCAAGAGTATGCCGCCGCTCCCCCTTACGCTGCCGTCGTGTCGGCCTGGTCGGCGCCGCGCCGCGAGCCGAAGCCGGGCCGCTCAGGGCAGCACCAACGGCTCCCTCGTCGACCACGACGAGGCCTCGTAGACGGCGACGACCACGGCACAGGCGACCTGGCCCTGGCACCTCGTTCCGTGGACGGACGAGTGGATGGGCCCGAACGGCTCCGGGCGTCCGGCGCACAGGGCGCCCAGGCTGGCGTCGATGTCGGCGCGGACCTGGCTCTCGTCGGTGCCTTCGTGCTCGACGAACAGCCCTCGGCCCGAGGCCCGTTCCTGCACCCACCCAACGCCGGCCCAGGCCTCTTCTCCGATACGGTGGGCTCGCTGTTCGGCCATGACCACGTAGAGCCGGTCACCCCACTCGCCGTCTGGGTGGGTGGGGCCGGCGCCGCCGTCGACCACGGCGGACCCCGCGGGGATGACCGAGCTGAGCCGCACGAGGTTGTAGTTGGCCACTCCGGTCTGCCGCAGGGCGGCATCGAAGGCGGCGAGCGGCGTCGGGCCGTACCCGGTGCCTCCGACGACCGGGATGACCCGGGTCGGCGCCTTCAGTCCGGCGAGGATCGCGGAGTCGGAGTCGATCGACGCCAACTCCGTCAATTCAGCCCCTGGAACAGGTAGGAGAAGTAGCGCTGAGGCTCCAGCTCGACGGTGTCCAACAGGCTCAACCGGTGCCCTACCCGGGCGATGAGCTCGGGGAGCTTCACCACTGAGACGTTGTACTCGCAGCAGTCGAAGGCGGCGATGGCGTGCTCCGACGCCACCCGTCGCACGAGCTCCTCCAGGAGCAGCCTGGCCCAGGGCCCTCCCTGGCGCTCGGGGTGCACCAGAAGAGCGCCGAAGTAGTAGATCCCGCCGCGGGCGTAGTGCTCGGGAAAGCGCGCCTGGAAGTAGGGCACGCTGATCCAGGGCACGACCGACAGGTCGGTGGCCATGAAGGCGAGGGCGCATGGCTCCTGATGGCGGTCCGACGCCACGAACTTCACGACGCTGTCGTCGGCCATCTCTTCGAGGAACTCCTCGTCGGTCAGGGACTGGCGAGCGGGGGCCAGCTTCTCGAGCGGCGCGAACGCCGCCCGGTAGATGGCGAGGAAGCGCCGCGCCATCTCGTCGGGGACGAGCGCGAGCGTCTCGACGGTCCCCACCCGTTCGGAGACTCCTGGCCTGGCCGGCATCCGCGATCAACCTCCCGTCGACCTGCCCGGACAGGGGACCCGCCCTTCGGGGGCGTCTCGCCCACCCACGGGGCGCGTGCTTCTTGCTGTCCAGCGTCAAGGGGCTGATCGGCGCGATCCCGATCGAGCTTGAGCGAACCAGCCGCCACGGCGCCATCCGCCCAATCCCCCAGGTGGTCCGAACCCGACACTCGGGCTCAGGGCGCGCTCACGAGCGGTGGAAGAAACGGGAGATGTCGTGGTGGCGCACGTTCCTGGTGGCGGGCATTGCCGCCGTGGTGGTCGGTGCGGCATTCGGCGGCCTGGCCCAGGCCATCGTCGGAGAGCTGCTCGGCATGTGCGCCGTGGCGGCCGTCCTCGCCGGCGTGCGGCGATGGCGACCGGCGGCGCCGGCGGCGTGGTGGCTGTTCGCGGCCGGAGGCTCGTCGTTCCTGGCCGGCAACCTCGTGCGTGTCGTCCACGGCTTCGTCGTGGGCGTCGTCGCGCCCTTTCCCTCGCCCGCCGATGCCCTGTTCTTCGTGGGCTACGCGCTTCTCATCGGCGGCGAGGTGGTGCTGGTCCGGCGCCGGTCTGCCGACCTCGAGGGGGACAACCTCATCGACGCCCTCATCGCCGCCACCGCCATCGGCGTGGTCATGGCGGCCTACGTCATCGTTCCCTACGCCGACCAGCCGGCGGTGGGCCCGTTGCCCACGCTGATCAACATCGGGTACTCGGCGGCCGACCTCGTGATGGTGGCGCTCGCCGTCCGTCTGGCCGTCGGGTCGGGCCGACGGGTCCCCAGCTATTACCTCCTGGCCGGCTCGGTGGCGGCGGTGATCGCGGCCGACGTGGTAACCACCCTCCAGACGGCGGGCCAGGCCGGCCCCTCCGTGCCCGGCGCCTTCTCGGCTGCCTGCTTCGTCCTCTTCGGTGCCGCTGCTCTGCACCCCTCCATGGCGCAGCTCACCGAGGCGCCGGACCACCGGGAGATCGAGCTGACCAGGCGCCGACTCGTCCTCCTCTGCACCGCCCTGCTCATGGTGCCGGGGCTGCTGGCCGTCGAGCTGGCCCTCGGTGGCCGGGCCAGCGTCCCGGCCCTGGCTGCCGGCTCGGTCGCCCTGGCCGTCCTCGTGCTCGGACGCCTGGCTGGGCTGGTGCGAGCCAAGGAGCGCAAGGCGGGCCGGGAGCGGGTCCTGCACGACGCCGGCGCTCTCCTCGTGGCGGCGACGACGACCAGCGAGCTGTACGACGGCGCCGCGACAGCCCTGGCGTCCCTGGCCGAGGGCGGCGGCCGTACCAGGGCCAGCGTCACCGCTGGTGAGGCCGACTCACTGGTGGTGGCCGCCGCACGCGGTCATCGCAGCGAGGAAGCCGTCGGTTTCCGCATCGCGGTCGAAGCCCTGCCGACCGCGGCCCGAACCGCTCTCCTCGAGCGCCAACCGGCCAGCGTCGCGCTCACCAACCCCGTCGACCTGCCCGAGCGGCCCGGCGACGAACGGCCGTCCCTGCTGCTCGTTCCGCTCTGGAGCAGGGGCCAGCTCCGGGGCTCGTTCCTCGTTACCACGGAGCGTCGCCTGGGACTGGAGGCCACCATGGCCATCCAGGCCCTCGCCGACCTGCTGTCCCTGGCGCTGGCCAGCGCGGCGTTGACCGAGGAGTTCCACCGCGGCCGTCACGAACGCCGGTTTCGGGCCCTCATCGAGCACTCGTCCGACCTCGTGAGCGTGATCGCCCCGGACGGCCTGGTCAGCTTCGCCAGCCCGGCCTCGTTGCGCCTGCTCGGTCTGCCCGCCGAGGCCCTGGTGGGCCAGCCGCCGCTGCAGCGCATCCACCCCGATGACCGCCACCGGGCCGCCGGCCTCCTCGACATGGCGTGGGCCGGATCGGGGCCGGCCGAGCCGGTGGAGGCCCGGGTCCGCCACCACGACGGGGCCTGGCGCTGGTTCGAGCTGGTGGCCGACAACCTCCTGGAGGAGCCGACCGTGGAGGGCCTGGTGATCCACGCCCGTGACGTCACCGACCGGAAGGCAGCCGAGCTCCAGGTGGCCAACAGCGAGGCCCGATTCCGCTCTCTGGTCCAGCACGCCAGCGATCTGGTCATGGTGGTCGACGAGCTCATGTGCATCGCCTACCTCAGCCCATCCGTCAACCGGATGCTCGGCTACACCGTGGGGGAGCTGGCCGGCACCTCGGGGCTCGACCTTGTGCACCCGGACGACACCGTCGCCGCCGCCCGCCTGATCCAGCGCTGCTCCACCGACCTCACACCCCCCTCGATGGAGCTGCGCCTCCGCCACGCCGACCGCTCCTGGCGCACCCTCGACTTCACCATGAGCGACCTTCGCCACGAGCCGGCCGTGGCCGGCATCGTCCTCAACGCCCGCGACGTCACCGAGCGCAAGACCCTGGAGTCGGACCTGCGCCACCAGGCCCTCCACGACGATCTGACCGGTCTGGCCAACCGCACGCTCTTCGCCGACCGCGTCGGCCACGCGCTCGACCGGCGCCGCGGTGGACCAGACCACGTAGCGGTGCTGTTCATCGATCTGGACGACTTCAAGACCGTCAACGACGGCCTCGGGCACGTGGCCGGCGACTCGCTGCTGGTGGCCGTGGCCTCCCGTCTGCGTGACGGGCTTCGGGACGAGGACACCGCCGCCCGCCTCGGGGGTGACGAGTTCGCCGTCCTGCTCGAGAGGATGGCGGACGCCTCCGAGGTGCTCGACGTGGCCGACCGGCTGCTCGTCGCCTTGGGCGAGCCGTACCGGGTCGACGGGCACGCCCTCCACGTGGGCGCCAGCATCGGCATCGTCATCGACGAGGACCGCACGGCGACAGCGGCCACGCTCCTTCGCGACGCCGACGTGGCCATGTACCTGGCCAAGAGCCGCGGCAAGGGAGGCTACGAGGTGTTCGAGCACGGCATGCACGCCATCGTCTTCGAGCGCCTCGAGCTCAAGGGTGACCTGGCCCGGGGGGTCGAGCGGGACGAGTTCCGCCTGCTCTACCAACCCATCGTCGATCTGACCACGGGCGCCTGGACCGAGGCCGAGGCGTTGGTGCGCTGGCATCACCCCGCCCGCGGGGTCATGGCCCCCGACCTGTTCATCCCCCTGGCCGAGGAGACGGGGCTGATCGTGCCCATCGGCAATCAGGTGCTCCAGGAGGCGTGCACGCAGATGCGGCGCTGGCGCCACCAGGAGCAGCCCCTCGACGTGTCCCTCAGCGTGAACCTGTCGGTGCGTCAGCTGGCCCACCCCGGCCTGGTCGCCCAGGTCGCCAACGCCCTGGAGCGCTCCGGGACCGATCCTCGGAGCCTCACCCTGGAGATCACCGAGAGCCTCCTGATGGTGGACCTCGACGGCAACTACCTGCGCTTGGCCGAGCTGAAGGAGCTCGGTGTTCGCCTGGCCCTCGACGACTTCGGCACCGGCTACTCGTCGCTCGGGTACCTGCAGCGCTTCCCCGTGGACGTGCTGAAGATCGACCGGAGCCTGATCGACCCGCTCGGCCGCCGGCGTCAGCAGGTGGACGTGGTGCGGGCCGTGATCGACCTGGCCCACTCCCAGGGGCTCAAGACGGTGGCCGAGGGCGTCGAGCGGGGCGAACAGCTTGCCGTGCTCCAGTCGCTTGGCTGTGACGCGGCCCAGGGCTTCCACTTCTCCCGGCCGGTCCCGAGCGACGTCGTCGAGGGCCTGGTGCGGGAGCACCTCGGAGGGCCGACGAGGCCAGTCCCTGGAGCGCTCAGGCCGCGCCGGGTGCAGTTCGGTCCGGCCTGAGGCCTCGGCGCTCGGGCGCGACGCCCACCGGTTGCTGATCTCGTTGGTCGTGCGGTCCCGGGCGCGGACGAGCCGGCACCTTCCCGGCCACGCACGTACCCTGCCCCGGCGCCGAGGTCAGGGTGAACGTGCCCCCCACGGCCTCGAGCCTGTCGGCCATGTTCTGCACCCCTGACCCCATGGACGCCGTCCGCGGATCGAAGCCCGGTCCGGTGTCGGTCAACGAGAAGTGCAACCAGCCGTCCTCGGTGGTCAAGCGCACCGTGACCGGCGCACCCGGGGCGTGCTTGGAGGCGTTCTGGAGGGCTTCCCTCGTGCAGAAGTAGACGGCGGCCTCGACCTCGGGGTCGAAGCGGAGCCCGGCCACCGGACCGGCCTCCACCGTGGCGTCGAGGCCCAGCTTGGCGACGTGGGCCTCCAGCGCCACGACGGGGCCCTTGTCCACCAGGAGCGGTGGGAAGATGCCACGGGCCAGGTCCCGCAGGGTCTCCAGCGCGTCGTGGTTCTCGGCCCTCAGCTCCTCGAGGAGGTCGGCGGCCTTCGAGGGGTCTTCGGCCAGGAGCCTCTTGGCCAGGCCGAGCTTGACGGCCATGGACACGAGCTGCTGCTGGGCGCCGTCGTGGATGTCGCGCTCCATGCGGCGGCGCTCCTGGTCCTGGGCGGCGACGATCCGTTGCCGCGAGGCCTGCAGCTCCTCGAGGCGAGCCTGCAGCTCGCCGGTCAGGCGCAGGTTCCGCATGGCCAGTCCGGCCTGGGCGGCCAGGTCCGACAACAGCTCGTCCTCGTTGTCCGTGATGTGGTCTCCTGGCGCCTTCGCCACCGAGATGTCGCCGACCACCCCACCTTGGTGCACCACGGCGACGGTGCGGTCGAAGGGGGCGTCGTCGGCGCCGGATGGCCACACGAACTGCTCCTCGCCGCCGCCCGGAAGGAAGAGGCGGACCCGGCCGCGGACCCCGCCCACGCCCTTGGCCGCCACCTCCGCCATCTGGGGCAGCACCTCCTCGATCGACAATGCGCCCGTCATGCGGTGCGAGAAGCCGGTGATCACCTCGTAGGGGGTGATCCGCTCGCCGTAGACCAGCTCGTTGGCCAGGCGCTGGACTCGCTCCCTCACGGGCTGGAAGGCGACCGCCACCAGGGCGGTGGCCATGAGCGACAGCGGCAGCGTGAGCTGGCCCACGTCGCCCACGGCGGCGCCGATGCCCACCACGATGGCGGAGTAGGCGGCGGTGACGAAGCCGGCCAGGGCGCCGAAGACGACGGTTCGGTTGATGACCACGTCGATGTCGTAGAGCCGGTACTTGAGGACGGCCGCGCCCGTGGCCAGGGGGATCCCGAGGAGGGCCAGCACGACCAGGGCCTGAACGGGCAGAGGGGGCTGGGCCCCGTCGCCGTGGGTGAGGGCCCACAGCGGGAGGGTGACGGCCGCCACGGCGCAGGCGTACCCGAGCCACTTGACCTGCTCTCGCTCGTCGCCCCTGGCGGCGCGGAGCCGGGCGAAGACCGAGGCCATGGAGGCGACGGCGTTGGCCGTCAGCAGCACCCAAGCAAACCTTCGCAGCGAGCTCAGGAGGCCGCCCGCACTGTCGATGCCGAACGGGTTGACGGCGAAGGCGAACTCCCCGTTGAGCGGGCCCGGCGCCAGCGCGTGGAGCAGCACGACGGCGACGAGGTCGGCGGCGGCGACCCATGCCACCGGGCGCCAGCGGGGCGAGGGAAGGCGGCCGTCCGGGAAGAGCAGGAAGACGAAGGTGACGACCGACCCCGCCCCCGCCCACCATGCCCACGCGCCGAGCCAGGTGACGCCCCGCGCCGCGGGCAGCGCCCCGGGATCGGTCACCAGCGCGTAGGCGCCGTACTCGCTGGCGAAGGCGGCCAGCGCCAGGGCCAGGCCGGCCAGGGACAGGGTCCACCCGACCGGGTTGCCGGGCCGACGGGTGGCGATGAGCGCCCCGATGGCGCCGGTGGCCAGGTAGCCCACGGCGGCGAGGATCTCGACGGCCGGCGAACCCAGCCCCACGGGGGCCGTGGTGTCGCGGTTGAGGACCAGGAAGACCACGTTGAGCGCGGTGAAGACGGAGGCCAGGAGCCAGAGCGACCAGGCCACGGCCGGGCCGGACACGGGCGTCAGGGGAGACGCTCCACGGCCGAGCCGCCCTGTCCTATAGTAGAAGTGAATTCCCATAAGGTAGTTTGCTTCTCCCGGGCGGGGGAGGGCACGTCCTGTTCGAGGGGTCCCCGTCGAGCGAGCGGCGGTGGCGGCCAACACGTTGCTGTGGGAGTAGGAGCCATTCCTTGTCTCGGGTCCTCGGGGTGAACGCGGTGTTCCACGATCCGGCCGCCGCCCTCGTGTCCGACGGCTCCATCGTGGCCGCTGCCGAAGAGGAGCGATTCACCCGGCGCAAGCACGGCAAGGAGCCCGTGCCGTTCTCCACCTGGGAGCTCCCGGTGCACGCTGCCGCCTGGTGCCTGGCCCAGGGCGGCCTGGTTCCCGCCGACCTGGACGCCGTCGCCTACTCCTATGACCCCACGCTGGCTCCGGCCCTCGGCGACGACGTCACCGCCGACGGCTGGGAGGGGCTGCGCACCCTCTATGCCCGGCGAGCCCCCTCCTTCCTCGAATCGGCCTTCCCCGGCCTCGATCCGGCGTGCGTGCGCTTCGTGCCGCACCACGTGGCCCACGCCGCGTCCGCCCACCTCGCCGCCCCCTACCGGTCCTCCAGCGTCTTGGTGCTGGACGGACGGGGCGAGCGGGCCTCCCACCTGGCCGCTCGGGCCGTCGACGGTGCCCTCGACGTCCTGGCCGCCCAGCACCTCCCCCACTCCCTCGGCCTGCTGTACGAGGAGGTCACCGACCACCTCGGGTTTCGCCGCTCCTCGGACGAGTACAAGGTCATGGCCCTGGCCTCCTACGGGAGCCCCACGGGCCTTCCCCTCCTGCGCGACGCCGTTCGGGCCACTGGCGACGGAGGCTTCGTCGTCGAGCCCCTGGAGCTGGGCGCCCTGGCCAAGCGCCGCGGCAGGGACGACCGCCTGCAACCCGAGCACGCCGATCTGGCCAGCAGCGTGCAGGTCCGCCTGGAGGAGGTGGTGCTCGATCTGGCTCGCTGGCTCCACGCCCAGACGGGGGACCGCGACCTCACCATGGCGGGCGGTGTGGCCCTGAACTGCGTGGCCAACGCCCGGCTGGCCGCGGAGGGCCCCTTCGAGCGCCTGTGGGTCCAGCCCGCGGCCGGCGACGCCGGTACCGCGCTGGGCGCGGCCCTGGAGGTGGCCCGGGCGCTCGGAGACAGCGTGGCCCCCATGGGGACGGCCGCCTTGGGACGAGGATGGAGCGACGACGAGCTCGCCGCCTCGCTCTCCACGGCCGACATCGCCTACGAGCGACCGCCCGACCTGGCCGAGGCCGTCGCCGAGCTGTTGGCGGCCGACGGCGTGGTGGCGTGGTTCCAGGGCAGGAGCGAGTACGGGCCCCGCGCCCTGGGTCACCGGAGCCTGCTGGCCGACCCGCGCCGGGCCGAGAACCTCGAGCGGCTGAACGAGGTGAAGGGGCGGGAGCAGTTCCGCCCGGTGGCGCCCATGGTGTTGGAGGAGCGGGCGGGGGAGATCTTCGAGGGCGTCCTGCCCAGCCCCTACATGCTCTTCGTGCATCACGTCCGTCCATCCTGGCGCCAGCGGATCCCCGCCGCCGTGCACGTCGACGGAACGGCCCGGGTGCAGACCGTGGATCGGGCCGAGGAACCGCTCGTCGCCGACCTCCTGGACGCCTTCGCCCGGCGCACCGGGGTGCCGGTGCTGGTCAACACCAGCCTGAACACCGTCGGGCGGCCGATGGTCGACGACCCCCGTGACGCCCTGGAGTGCTTCGGCTCCGCCCCGGTCGACGCGCTGGCCATCGGCCCGTTCCTGCTTCGGCGGTCTTCGACGAGGGCTCCCGGGGCCCGATGAGGGCGGCGGTCGGCACCCCGGCCACCTTCGACGTCGTCGTGCCCACGATCGGCCGACCCTCGCTGACCACGCTCCTCGAAGCACTGGCCGCCGGGCGGGGGCCCGCACCCGCCCGAGTCCTCCTCGTCGACGACCGCGGCAAGGGCGCCGGAGGGGCCGAACCGCTGCTCGGCGACGGCCCCCCGGCAGCCCTGGCGCCCAGCCTGGAAGTGCTCGCCGGCGCCGGCCGTGGCCCGGCGG
>JALYHF010000049.1 GCA_030776745.1 Actinomycetota bacterium
GCCTTGGCCACGGCGACGCTGCTGCCGCCCACGGCGGCGGCCCGGGCCGGGGCCGCAGCGGGACCGGCGTTGGCCGCCGAGCCGCCCGGTCCAGAGTCGGCTGTGGCCGTGCCACCTCGGCCTCCCGAACCACCGCTGCCCCGGACCACGACGGTGTTGCTGGCCGAGTCCGTGTCGCCGGAGGTGGCGGTCGCCCCGGAGTTGGCTCCGGAGTTGGCCGTGCTGGTGGCGGCTCCCACGGCGGTGGCGGCGCCCGTGTTCCCCGAGTTCCCCGAGTCCCCGGAGGTGGCTGCGGCGCCGGCCGCGGCCGCTCCTAAGAGGAGCACGCCTCCGGTGGTCAGAGCGCCCACGAAGACACGAAGGCAGGACCTGCCTGCTGACCGAGCATTCCCAGGGATCATGTCCCTCCCCCTCCGGACAACAGCTCGACACGCTGTCTCGCTCATTTCGGACTGTACCGACGCCCGGTGCCGGTGCAAAGGGGAAATCTCGCCTCCGGGCCGACATTCTGGGCGGTCGCCCCGGAGCGAGAGGGGAGCCCGAGAGGGGAATCGAACCCCTGACCTACGCATTACGAGTGCGTTGCTCTGCCGGCTGAGCTACTCGGGCGAAGCCCTCGAGCGTACTGGCTCGGCCTGTCGGCACCGGCCCAGCCGGAGCAGGAGCGCCTGCAACAGAAGGGCCTCGTTGGGGTTGCGCACCAGGGCGTCGTTGGCGGCGGCGATGGCCTCGAGCGCCTCCAGGTGGGCGCCCGGGTGAGCGGTGGTGGCCAGGCCGTCGCGGTAGGCGCCGGCCAGGGTGGCCAGCCCGAAGCGCAGCTCGTCCAGGCGCAGCCGGCGCTGCTCGCGCCGGTGCCGGGAGTCGAGCTCCTTGGCCGACCCTGGGCGCTCGCCGTAGAGCCGGAACCGCTCCTCCAACGCAGCCATCTCCGACTGCTGGCGCTGCTTGAGTGGCTCGAGGATCGACTCCACGCTGACCAGCAGCTCGTCGGCGACGCCAGCGACGGTGGCGCCCGTGCCGTCCAGCCGGCGCGGGACCTCCCCCCACGCGTCCCGGCGGGCTCGGAAGCCGGGGTCGGACGCCAACAGGCGGGCCCGGTCCAGCCGGCCCCCGGACGCCTCCGCCACGTCCTCGGCCGTGGCCGGATCGACGCCGGCACCGACGAGGGCCTCGGCGATGCGCTCCGGGGACAGGGGGGCGAAGTCGACCCGAACGCAGCGGCTGGCCAGCGTGACGAGCTCCGGGGGCACCTGTTCGGCCAGGATCACGAACACGGTGGTCGGCGGCGGCTCCTCGACCGTCTTGAGGAGGGCGGGGGCGGCGTCCTGCACGAGATGGAAGTCGACGAGGACGAGCACCTTGCGTCGTCCCTCGACGGGGCTCAGGGCGGCGGCGCGGCCGATGGCCCGGGCGTCGTCCACGGTGATGAACGGGCCGGCCCGCTCTCGGACCAGCACGTCGGGATGGACGCCGGCCAGGGCGCGCCGGCAGTCGTCGCACGAGCCGCAGCCGCCGTTGCGGCACAAGAGGCTGGCGGCGAAGGACCGCGCTGCTTCCCGCTTGCCGGTCCCGGCCGGGCCCACGAGGAGGTAGGCGTGCACGGGTGAGCGGGCGGCGACCCGCAGCTCGGCCACGGCCTGCTCCTGGCCCACCACGTCGCCGTAGAGCTCCTTCACGGTCGCGCCGCCGCCCACACCCGCGCCGCCACCTCTTCCACGGAGCCGAACCCGTCGACCACGTGCCACCGCTCCGGCTCCTCGGCGGCCAGCCGCCGGTAGCCCTGTCGCACGCGGCGATGGAACGTCTCGGCCTCGGACTCGAAGCGGTCGGGCGTCCCCCGCCGCCCCAGGGCAACGTCGTCGGGGAGGTCCAGGAGGATCACCAGGTCGGGCCACAGGCCCTCGGTGGCCCACGTCGACAGCTCGGCGACCTCGGCCACGGCGAGGCCCCGCCCGTAGCCCTGGTAGGCCAGCGACGAGTGGGCGTAACGGTCCGAGACCACGTCGCGGCCGGCGTCGAGGGCGGGGCGGACGACCTCGGCCACGTGCTGGGCCCGGGCCGCGGCCATCAGGAGCGCCTCTGCCCGTGGCGCCAGAGCGGTCCCGGGCTCGTCGAGGAGCAGGGCGCGGATCTGCTCGCCCGCCCTGGTGCCGCCCGGCTCGCGCGTCAACACCGCCCCCAGGGCCCGAGCCAGGAGTGCGGCCTGGGTGGACTTCCCGCAGGCCTCGCCTCCCTCGAAGGTGATGAGGCGGCCTCTCAAGGGGAGGGTCGCGGGCGAGTGGGCACGGCGGCGCGGGCCAGGAGGCCAGCGAGGACGATGATGGCCCCGCCCAGCCACAGCGTGAGGCGCACGCCGGGAAGGGCCACGGACAGCTCGCCGACCGTGACCGAGCGCTCGAAGAGGCGCGCCGACAGCGTGTCGAGAGCCGAGGAGAGGATCGGCGCCACGGTGAAGGCCAGGAGCAGGCAGAAGCGGCTGAGGGTGTAGAGGGAGGAGAAGATGCGCCCCCGCAGCTCGTCCTCCACGTTGGTCTGGAGGATCGTGAAGCCGAGGACGTAGACGGACCCGGCGCACAGCCCCAGCCCGGCGACGAAGACCAGAGCGGGCGTGAGGGTGGACATGGACGCCCCGGCGATCTGGCACACCCCCGCCCCCACCACCGAGAGGACGAACACCCGCCCGTGCGGCACCCGGCTCTGTAGCAAGGACAGGGCCAGGATGCCGCCGGCGACACCGGTGCCCAGGGCGGTGAGGAGGAGCCCGAACCCGGCGATGCCTCCGCCCAGGACCTGCTTGGACATGACCGGGCCCAAGGGGACGAGCATGCCGCCCCCGACCAGGCCGGTGGCGATGCCCAGGATGACCGACCGCACCAGGGCGCTCTGACCGATGAAGCGCCACCCCTCGGCCAGCTCCTCGAAGGTGCGCTTCACCGCGAGACCCTTCCCGCGCCGGTGCACCCGCCGCTGCGAGGGCAAGGCGAGTGTGGAGATCATCACCGCTGAGACGAAGAAGGTGACCACGTCGAAGTAGATGGCCAGGGACTCCTGGTCCAGCCCCGAGAGGGCCTCGTAGCCGGAGAGCCACTTGGCCACGCCGGCCAGGGCGGCGAAGAGGGCCGACCCGACGGGAAAGGTGCCGTAGGCGGCCACCAGTGACAGCGAGTTGGCCGTGGCCAGGAACTCCTCTCGCACGAGGTTGGGGACCGAGGCCTCCTTCGCCGGTGACCACAGGAGCGTCAAGACCTCGAGCAGCAAGGATGCGACGAACAGCCCCGGGATGGTGTCGACCAGCGGCAGGCTGGCCAGCACCAGGCCCCGGCCGACGTCGCACACCACCATGAGGCGCTTGCGGTCCCAGCGGTCGACGAAGACCCCGGCGGTGGGCCCGAGGAAGAAGCCCGGGATCAGGCGGGCGGCCAGGACCAGGCTGATGGCCCCCTCGGGCGACGACCCGCCCACCCGGGCGGCGATGGCGGTGACGGCGATGAAGCCGATCCAGTCGCCGAGGGACGAGACCACCTGGGCCAGCCACAGCCGGAAGAACGAGTGGGTTCCGAACAGGCGCAGGGCGGAGGGGGTCTCGGTGGGCCGGCCCTCCGCCGCCTCTGGTACGGGGGCGGTGGGCAGGTCGTTCGACGGCTGGTCCGTCCCCGCAGCCTCCCCCTGGGACTGGCCGGATCTGGAGCGGTCCGCCATGGCCGTCAGGCTACGGGGACGGGGTTGGTCACGAAGGGCCCAAGGGCCGGTTGGGGGCCTTGGCCGCCTTGGCCCCCTTGGCCCCCTTGGCCCCCTTGGCCCCCTCGGCCGCCTCGGTCCCCGTGGCCGCCTTGGTCCTCCGCGAGGCCGCTTGGCCACCGTTGGCGGCCTTGGCCCGCTTGGCCGCCTTGGCCCCCTTGGCGCCGTTGGCGGCCTTGGCCGTCGCCCGGGGCGCGGCCACCGCTGCCTTGCGGGACGTCGTCCGCCGCTTGGCCTTGGCCGGTCCCTTCGCCCGCTTTTCCACGAGCAGCTCGCTGGCCCGCTCGAGGCTGATGCCCTCCACCGTCTCGCCTCGGGGGACTGTGACGTTGTGCTCACCATCGGTGATGTAGGCGCCGAAGCGCCCTTCCCTGATCACCACGGCCGCCCCCGTGGTGGGATCCGGGCCGAGCTCGCGCAGCGGGGCGGAGGACCGCTGGCCCCGACGCTGCTTGGGTTGGGCGTAGACGGCGAGCGCGTCCTCCAAGGTGATGGTGAAGAGCTGCTCTTCGGACTCGAGGGTCCGGCTGTCGTTGCCCTTCTTGAGGTAGGGGCCGTAGCGGCCGAGCTGGGCCGTGATCCCCTCGCCCGTGGCGGGGTCGACGCCGACCAGGCGGGGCAGGCTCAGCAGGCGCAGCGCCTCCTCCAGCGTCACCGTCTCGGCAGACATGCCCTTGAGCAGCGACGCCCTCGGCGGCTTCTTCCTGGCGGCGTCGTCCACCTCGCCGAGCTGCACGTAGGGCCCGTAGCGGCCGTTGCGCACGAGCACGGCCAGCCCCGTGGCCGGGTCCAGGCCGAGGGTGCGGTCCCCGCTCGGCGCGCCGAGGAGCTCCTCGGCCCGTTCGAGGCTGACCTCGTCGGGCGCCAGGTCCTCGGGGACGGAGGCCCGGTCCTCCCCCCGCTGGAGGTAGGGCCCGAAGCGACCCACCCGCACGACCACGTCACGACCCTGGGCGTCGGTCCCGATCCTGATGGAGTTGACGTCTCGGGCGTCGATCTCGTCGAGGTGCTCGGACACCAGCCTCTTGAGCCCGGGGGTCCCGTTGCCGAAGTAGAACCGGCTGAGCCAGGGAACGGCCTCCTCCTGGCCGGTGGCGATGGCGTCGAGGTCGTCCTCCATGGCCGCCGTGAAGCCGTAGTCGACCAGCCGGTCGAAGTGGCGCTCGAGCAGCCCCACCACGGCGAAGGCGACGAAGGACGGGATGAGAGCGCTCCCTCTCTTCCACACGTAGCCCCGGTCCTGGATGGTGGCGATGATGGAGGCGTAGGTGGAGGGTCGACCGACCCCTCGCTCCTCGAGCGCCTTGACCAGGGACGCCTCGGTGAAGCGGGCCGGCGGTTGCGTGGCGTGTCCCTTGGCCTCCAGGCCGGCCAGGTCCAACCGGTCGCCTGGGGCCAGCGGGGGGAGACGACGCTCCCGGTCGGCCAGGTCGGCGTCGGGGTCGTCGGAGCCCTCCACGTAGGCCCGCTGGAAGCCGGGGAAGGTCACGACGGTGCCGCTGGTGGCGAACTCCACGTCCTCACCGGCCGACGAGAGGGCACCGAGGCGAACCGTCACCGTCCGACCCACGGCATCCCTCATCTGGGATGCGATGGTCCGCTTCCAGATCAGGTCGTACAGGCGGGCCTCGTCCGCACTCACGGCGGCGGTCACCCGGTCCGGATGACGGAAGCGATCGCCGGCCGGGCGGATGGCCTCGTGGGCCTCCTGGGCGTTCTTCACCTTCTTGGCGTACCGGCGGGGTTGGTCGGCGACATATGCCGCCCCGTACAGCTCCTTGGCCTGGGAGCGGGCGGCGGCCAGGGCGGTCTCGGACAGCGTGGTGCTGTCGGTGCGCATGTAGGTGATGTAGCCGTTGTCGTACAGCGACTGGGCGGCACGCATCGCCCGCTGAGCCGAGAACCCCAGCTTGCGGCCGGCCTCCTGCTGCAGGGTGGAGGTCATGAACGGCGGGGCCGGTGATCGCCGGTAGGGCTTCTCGTCCACCGCCCGCACGGCGAACTCGGCTCTGGCCAGCCGCTCGGCCAGCGCCCGGGTCTGCTCCTCGTCGAGGCGAACGGCGGCGGCGGCGCCCTCCTTCAGCTGGCCGGTCTCGTCGAAGTCCTTGCCCGAGGCCAGGCGCCGGCCGTCGACGGAGGAGAGCGTGGCCGTGAAGGCCGTGCCATGAGCCTCGGCCCTGGTGGCAAAGGTTCCTTCGAGGTCCCACCACTCGCCGGCCCGGAAGCGCATCCGGGCCCGTTCTCGCTCCACCAACATGCGGGTGGCCACGCTCTGCACTCGCCCGGCCGACAGCCGCGGCATCACCTTCTTCCACAGGACGGGCGACACCTCGTAGCCGTAGAGGCGGTCCAGGATGCGGCGGGCCTCCTGGGCGTCGACCAGGCGGCGGTCCAGCTCCCGCCACTCGGCGGCGGCCCGTTCGATGGCCGCCGGGGTGATCTCGTGGAACACCATGCGCCGGACCGGAACCGACGTGGGTGGCGACAGCACCTCCAGGAGGTGCCAGGCGATGGACTCGCCCTCCCGGTCCTCGTCGGTGGCCAGGTACAGCGCGCTGGCTCCCTTGAGGAGGGCCTTGAGCTTCTTGACCTGGTCCTTCTTCTCCCGGGAGACCACGTAGACGGGCTTGAAGCCGTTGTCCACGTCCACCCCCAGGCGGGCCCAGGGCTCGCCCTTGATGGCGGGGGGAACGTCGGCGGCGTCACGGGGGAGGTCACGGATGTGGCCGATCGAGGACTCGACGACGAACTCGGGTCCCAGGAAGCCGGCGATCGTCTTGGCCTTGGCCGGCGACTCCACGATGACGAGGGGCTTTGGCATTGCCGTACGAGAGTTCACGGGGGCGCCGCCCCGTGTCAAACGATCCTGCCCCTGGCTGCGGGACGAGGCGAGACGGGCGAGACGTCTAGCCTCTCTCCTCCGTGGACCTCCTGCACCCGGACCGGCTCATCGAGGCCTTCGGTACGATCGGGCTCATCGCCGTCGTCTTCGCCGAGTCTGGCCTGCTCTTCGGCTTCTTCCTTCCCGGCGACTCCCTGCTGTTCACCGCCGGGGTGTTCGCCGCCCGGGGCGACCTCACCCTGCCGGTGATCCTCGTGGGCGTGGTGGTGGCGGCCATCTCCGGGGACCAGGTGGGCTACGCCTTCGGCAACCGCGTCGGCCCCGCCCTGTTCCGCCGCCCGGACTCGCGGTTCTTCAAGCGGGAGTACGTCGAGAAGGCACAGAACTACTTCGATCGCTACGGGGTCAAGACCATCGTCCTGGCCCGCTTCGTGCCCATCGTCCGCACCTTCGCGCCGATCGTGGCCGGGGTGGGCAGCATGAACTACCGCACGTTCGTCACCTACAACGTGCTGGGGGGGCTCTTGTGGGGCGTCGGGGTCACCATGCTCGGGTTCCTGTTGGGCGAGGCCATCGACATCGACCGCTACCTGCTGCCGGTGATCGGCCTCATCGTGTTCGCCTCGCTGGTGCCGGTGCTGGTCGAGGTGCGCAAGGCTCGGCGGAAGGTGCCGGTCGGGCGCGAGTAGCGCCCTTCAACTGCCGTCACCCCGCCAACTGCTGGCGGTGTAGCGCGAGACGAACGGTCAGTTCGAGCGCAGCTGCGACTTGGCGTCGCGGAGCTGCGAGGCCAGCTCGGCGTCGGCGTCGCCGAGGTCGTAGAGCCAGCGGTCCAGGGCGTCCACCGCGAGCTTGCGGGGGTCGTCACCATCGTGCACGGCGTGGCCGTCCGACGAGGCCACGGCGGCAGCCGCCTCGGAGCCGGCGTCCAGCCCGGCCGTCTTGCGCTTGGAGAAGGCGATGGCTGAGCCCAGGACGACCAGGGCGGCGCCGGCGATGGCGAAGCGGGCCCCGTCGTTGTCCTGCAGGTTGATCACCGCCGGCAGGATGAGGAGCGAGACCAGGTTCATCACCTTGATCAGCGGGTTGAGGGCCGGCCCGGCGGTGTCCTTGAAGGGGTCGCCCACCGTGTCGCCGATCACGGCCGCCTTGTGGGCCTCCGATCCCTTGCCTCCCTCGTGCCCGTCCTCGATGTACTTCTTGGCGTTGTCCCACGCCCCGCCGGCGTTGGAGAGGAAGTTGGCCATGAGCTGGCCGGTGAGGATCACGGCGGCCAGGAAGGCGCCCAGGGCGAAGTAGTTGATCCCGAAGCCGATGATCACCGGTGTCAGCACGGCCAGCAGGGCCGGGGTGGCCAGCTCCCGCAGGGAGGCGGCCGTGCAGATGTCGATGACCCGGCCGTGGTCCGGGTCCTCGGTGCGGTCCATGATCCCGGGGTGCTCCCGGAACTGGCGGCGAACTTCCTGGACCACGACCGAGGCGGTGCGGCCCACGGCCCGTATGGCCAGCGCCGAGAACAGGAAGGACACCGACCCGCCGATGAGCAGACCGATGAAGGTCTTGGGGTCGGCCACGTTGATCTGGGTGAGGGGGTCACGGAACAGCTCGGACCCGGTCTTGGCGATCCCAAGCTCCGAGCCGATCGTCTCGATGTAGGACGCGAACAGGGCGACGGCGGCGATGACGGCAGAGCCGATGGCGAAGCCCTTGGTGACCGCCTTGGTGGTGTTGCCGACGGCGTCGAGGCTGACCATGATCCTCTCCGGCTCGCCGGAGAACTCGCCTGACATCTCGGCGATGCCGGCGGCGTTGTCGGACACGGGGCCGAAGGTGTCCTCGGAGACGACCACGCCGGTGGTGGCCAGCATCCCCATGCCGGTGAGGGCCACCAGGTACAGCGAGAACTGGAGGTTGCCGTCGCCCAGGGCCAGCGCCACCCCGAGGGCGGCGGCGATGGCCACGATGGCCCACACCGACGACTCCAGCCCCGAGGAGATCCCGGAGAGCACCGTGGTCGCCGGGCCGGTGCGGGCCGACTCGGCGATCTCGCGCACGGGAGCCGTCTCCGTCGAGGTGAAGTACTCGGTGAGGCGGCTGACCACCTGGGCCAGCACCAGGCCCACCACGACGGCCCACGCCACCCGGAGGTTGCCCACGTAGAACTGGGCCACGGCGAACGTGCCCACGACCGTGAGCAGCCCGGCGGTGAGGAACCCCCGGTTGATGGGGGCCATCGCCGTCTTGTCCTTGTCGGTGGCCCGCACCGCGTAGACGCCCACGATGGACGCCAGCACGCCGATGGCCCGGGCGATCACGGGGAAGATCAGCCCGAGAGCGGGGTTCTCGCCGATGGAGTTGAAGGCGGCCACCCCGAGGATGATGGAGGCCACCAGCGTCACCTCGTAGGACTCGAACAGGTCGGCGGCCATGCCGGCGCAGTCGCCCACGTTGTCGCCCACGTTGTCGGCGATGGTGGCCGGGTTGCGGGGATCGTCCTCGGGGATCCCGGCCTCCACCTTGCCCACCAGGGCGGCACCCACGTCGGCCGCCTTGGTGAAGATGCCGCCGCCCACCCGCAGGAACAGGGCCAGCAGGGAGCCGCCGAAGCCGAAGCCGACCAGGATGGCCGAGGCCGTGTTCTGGAAGGCCAGGATGATCAGCGTGGCTCCGAGCAAGCCCAGGCCGACGGTGAACATCCCGGCCACCCCACCCGTGCGGAAGGCGACCTTGAGGGCGGCGGGCAGGGAACCGGTCCGGGCCGCGGCGGCCGTGCGCACGTTGCCCCGCACGGCCAGGCTCATGCCCACGAACCCGGTGAGGCCCGACATCAGGCACCCGGCCAGGAAGGCCAGGGTCCGGAAGGCGCCGGACTGCATGAAGCTGAGCGCATGGCTGCCGTCGGGTCGCTCGACCCCGGTGGAGGTGAGGAACACGATCACCACCAGCGGCACCAGGATGACGCCGATGGTCTTGAACTGGCGGCGAAGGTAGGCCAGCGCCCCTTCCTGGATGGCGGAGGCGATGTCCTGCATCGTGGGGGTGCCCTTGTCGGCGGCCAGGACGCCCTTCATCAGGGCGAAGCCGACCAGGATGGCCAGCACGGCGGTGGCGGCCGAGAAGAACAGCCAGAAGAACTCCGTGCCGGTGAGCTCGAACGCCTGGTACCCGCCCTCGGCGGCGAGGAGGAGGTGGGTCATCGCAGCTCCATTTCCATTGTCCGGTCTTCCTTCCTCACGTAGATGCTGCGGGCCAGCTTCTCGCCGATGGTGCGGGCCTGGCCTTCGACGAGGAGCACCAGAGGGCCCTCGAAGGCGTGCTTCTCCCGCACCTCCACCCGGACGCCCGGGCGCAGGCCCAGCGTGTCCAGGAAGGCCACCACCTCGGGGTCCGTCGATCCCGGGACGGCCACCACGGCGACGTCGCCGGGCTCGAGCGAGTACAGCGGCGGCATCTCGGGGATGTCCACCACCTCGGGCTCGGGGATGGGGAAGCCGTGCGGGCACGTCGCCGGCCGGTGCAGGGCCAGGTAGAGGCGATCCTCGACGTCTTGGGGAAGCTCGTGCTCGAAGCTGGCGGCGAACCGGTCGGCCTCGTTCCAGGGGTAGCCCAACATGTCGGACAAGAAGCGCTCGACGATGCGATGGCGGCGTATGGCGGCAACGGCGGCCTGACGCCCCGCGGCGTTGAGCTCGACGCCGCGGTAGGGCTTGTGGTCGGCCAGGCCGCGGTCGGCCAGCCGCTTCACGGTGGCGGTGACGGTGCCCGGGCTCACGCCGAGGGCACCGGCCAGGGCGCCGGTGTGAGCGTCGCGGGTGGCCCCTGCGGGGGACGTGAGGCGGTAGATGGCCTTCAGGGTCTCCCGCTCCGGCCTGGACAGCGTCGGCTCCACGGCGTCAAGGGTAGAAGATTTTTGGATGGGCAAAACCACTGTTTCGCCAGCCTCCGGAGAGGCGTCAGGCGGCGTCCCTCTGCGCCGCCCGCCTCGACGCCCGCCACAGCAGCGCCACCCCGAGCACCGACGCCACCAGCGACGCGGCCAGGATGGCGATCTTGGCCGTCGCCTGCAGAGCGGCCCGCTCGAAGGCCAGCCCGGTGACGAACAGCGAGACGGTGAACCCGATGCCGGCCACGGCGGCGATCCCGACCACGTGGGCCCAGCCCACCCCGGTGGGCAGGACGCCCAGGCCCAACCGCACCGCCAGCCAGGTGAAGCCGCTCACGCCCACGAGCTTGCCCACCACCAGCCCCAGGACGATGCCGACGCCCACACGGGAGGTGGCGGCGTCGGCCAGGGCCCCGGAGTCGAGGCGAACCCCGGCGTTGGCCAGGGCGAAGAGCGGCACGATGAGGAAGCTGACCCACGGGTGGAGGTGGTGCTCCAGGCGCTCGGCGACGGAGAGCGACGTCCGGGCCACCTCGGTCATGACCCGAAGGTCGTCCGGGGAGGGGTCGTGGCCCAGGTCGAGGGCCCACTCCCGGGCCACGCCCTCGGCCGTCATCGGCCGAGCCGGGGCCAGGAGGCCGAGGGCCACGCCGGCGATGGTGGCGTGGACGCCGGACTCGAACACGGCCAGCCACACCCCTGCCCCCACGATGGCGAACGGGACGATGGAGCGGACCCTGGCCTTGCGGAGCGCGGCCAGCACCCCCAGCAGGGCGGCGGCCACGGCCAGGGCCGTCCAGGTGATGCCCTCGGAGTAGAACACGGCGATCACGCCGATGGCGCCGATGTCGTCCACGATGGCGAGGGTCAGCAGGAACACCTTGAGAGACCCCGGGACCCGAGAGCCGAGGAGCGACACGACGCCCAGGGCGAAGGCGATGTCGGTGGCCATGGGGATCCCCCAGCCGGCGCTCGCCTCACCGCTGGGGTTGACGGCGGCGTAGAGCACGGCCGGGACGGCCATGCCGCCCACCGCCGCCACCACCGGCACGGCCGCCGTGCGCCACTCCCGGAGCTCGCCCACGACCAGCTCCCGCTTGATCTCGAGACCGACGACGAAGAAGAAGACGGCCATCAGCGCGTCGTTCACCCAGTGGCGGAGGTCCTCGGCCAGCGCCAGGCGCCCGAGGCGAACGATGAGCTCGGTCCCCCACAGGGCCTCGTAGCCGGCCCGCCACGGGGAGTTGGCCCACAGGAGGGCCACGCCGGCGGCGACGAGCAGGACGACCCCCCCGGAGGCTTCCGTGTGGAGGAACTCCCGGACGATCCGCGGCACCCGCGTCGGAGGGAGGGGGGGCGAGGGCGGGGCGGTGTCGGTGGCTGGCATCGGGCTCCCGGAGTCGGCAAGGTTCGCCTGCCGACCAGGCTTCCCGGCGCACCACCGACGATCGTACGGCCTCGGGGGGCTAGCCGCCCTTCTTGCCGTCCGAGCTCGCCGGCCCCTTGAGCCGGTAGGGCACCGACGTCACCACGGTGCCGGCTCGGAGAAGCAGCGCCAGCTTCAGGGCCAGGGCGCTCTGGTTGTGCAGGACGTTGGCGTACCACTTGTCCACCACGAACTCGGGGATCAGCACCGTGATGGTGTCGTTGGCCCACCGGGCGTCCAGCTCGTCGAGGTACTCCTCCACCGGCTCGACCAGCTCCCGGTACGGCGAGGAGACGATCTCGAGGGGCACGTCGAGGTGGAAGGCCTGCCACTGCCGCTCGAGCTCCTCACGATCGTGGTCGTCGAAGGACACGTACACAGCGGCGAGGTGGTTCGGGCGGAGGGACTTGGCGTAGTTGAGGGCCTTGATGACGCCCCGGTGGACCCGGCCCACCAGGACCACCACGGTGTGGTTCAACGCTTCGGGCTTCACCTCGTCGGGCGTGATGGCGAGCGCCTCGCCCAGGCGGACGTAGTGGCGCTTGATGGCGGCGAACAGGGCCATGATCGCCGGCACGACCACCAACGGCACCCACGCCCCGCTGGTGAACTTGGTGGTGGCCACGATGAGCAGCACGGCGAACGTCGCCACCGCGCCCACACCGGTGATCACCATGCTCCGCTTCCACCCCGGTTCTCGCAGCCGCAGGTGGTGGCGCACCATGCCCGACTGGCTGAGCGTGAAGGAGGTGAACACGCCCACGGCGTAGAGGGGGATGAGGGCGGTCGTGATCCCACCGAAGGCCACCAGCAGCGCCCCGGCGGCGACGGCGAGGACCACGATGCCGTTGGAGAAGACCAGCCGATCGCCGCGGTTGGCGAACTGGCGGGGCAGGTAGCCGTCCCGGGCGATGAGCGACGACAGAAGGGGGAAGCCGGCATAGGCGGTGTTGGCGGCCAGCGTGAGGATGGCAGCGGTGGCGAACTGCAGGACCACGTAGAGCGGGCCCTCACCGAAGACGGCCCGCCCCAGCTGGGAGATCACGGTCTCCTCGTGGCTGGGAAAGGGCCGCAGGTGGTGAGCCAGCACGGCGGAACCGAAGAAGAGCGTGCCCAGGATCACGCCCATGCACAGGAGCGTGGTGGCCGCGTTCTTGGACTGGGGCTTGCGGAAGGCGGGGACGCCGTTGGAGATGGCCTCTGTCCCGGTGAGGGCCACGGCGCCGGACGAGAACCCCTTGAGGATGAGGAAGAGGCCGAGACTGCCGCCCGCCTCCCGGGCCGCCTCCGACCTTTCCGGATCGAACGGGATGGTCCCGAGGTCCGAGAAGAGCTCCCGCCCCAGCCCGTAGACGATGAGGATCCCGAAGACGGCCATGTACAGGTAGGTGGGGACGGCGAACATGCGACCCGACTCCTTGATCCCCCGGAGGTTGGCCAGCGTGATGACGGCGATGAGCAACAGCCCCATCAGCACCCGCTTGTCGGCCAGGCCCCGGAAAGCGGGGATGGAGATGATGGCAGCCACGCCGGCCGAGATGGACACGGCGACGGTGAGGATGTAGTCCACCATCAGGGAGGCCCCGGCCAAGAGGGAGGGGTACTCGCCCAGGTTCTCCCGGCTCACGACGTAGGCCCCACCTCCATCGGGGTAGGCGAAGATGATCTGGCGGTAGGACGAGACCACGACGGTGAGCAGGACGGCGACGGCGATGCCGACCGGCACCAGGATCGACAGGCCCTTGTCCAGGCTGGAGGCGCCCACCGCGGTGACGAAGAGGACCTCCTCGGTGGCGTAGGCGGTGGACGAGATGGCGTCCGAGGAGAACACGGCCAAGGCGATGACCTTGGGGATGCGCTGCTCCTCCTGCTCGTTGGACGCCAGGGGGCGCCCCACCACAAGGCGCTTGAGGAAGTCCAACACGGCCGCCGACGATACGCTCTCGCGGGGCGGGTGGTCGAAGGCTTCGACCCTCCCCAGAGTTGTCAGCCGCCGCGTCACCCGTTTGGATGGTGAGCCATGCACGTGATCGTCGTGGGCTGCGGCCGGGTGGGCTCGGAGCTGGCCCTGAACCTCGACCGGGCCGGGCACTCCGTGGCCGTGATCGACAAGGACCGCAACGCCTTCCGCAAGTTGCCGAAGAGCTGGGAGGGGCGGGCCATCATGGGCTTCGGGTTCGACCGCGACCACCTGGAGCAGGCGGGTGTCGGCGAGTGCCAGGCGCTGGCCGCCGTCACCAGCGGGGACAACTCCAACATCCTCAGCGCCCGGATCGCCCGGGAGACCTACCAGATCCCCAACGTCGTGGCCCGGATCTACGACCCGCGTCGGGCCGTGATCTACCAGCGCCTGGGCATCCCGACGGTGGCCACCGTGCGCTGGACCACCGAGCAGGCCATGCGCCGGCTGTTCCCGGAGGAGTCGGCGGTCGAGTGGACCGACGCCACCGGCGGGCTCTCCCTGGTCGAACGGGACCTGCCGGCGGCATGGGCCGGGAGGAAGCTCGTGGGGCTGGAGGAGGCCGGGAGGTGTCGCGTGGTCGCCGTGACCAGGTCGGGCTCGGCCCGCCTGGCCGGCCCCGATCTGGTGGGCCAGGAGGGCGACATCCTGCACCTCATGGTGGACAAGGCCCATGTGGACGAGACCGAGGCCGCGCTAGGCGGCGACGGGGAGGGGGGCCGGACATGAAGGTGGCCATCGCCGGCGCCGGGAACGTCGGCACCTTCATTGCCTCCGATCTGCGGGCCGCCGGCCACGCCGTGTTGCTGATCGAGCACGACCCCGACCTCGTGGCCCGGCTAGAACCGACCCTGGACGTGCAGTGGTACGTGGGGGACGCCTGCGAGGTGACGAGCCTCCACGAGGCCGGGCTGGCCGACGCCGACGTGGTGGTGGCGGCGACCGGGGACGACGAGGACAACCTCGTCGTCTCGCTGCTGGCCAAGCAGGAGTTCGCCGTGCCCCGTGTGGTGGCCCGCGTGAACCACCCCAAGAACCACTGGCTGTTCAACGAGTCGTGGGGGGTCGACGTGTCGGTGTCCACCCCGCACCTCCTCACCGCGCTGGTGGAGGAGGCGGTCTCGGTGGGCTCCCTCGTGCGCCTGCTGCAGTTCGAGCACGGCGGGGCCCGGCTGGTGGAGGTGACCTTGGCCGATGACTCCCCTGCCGCCGACAGGACCATCATCGATCTGGGGGTCCCACGAGACGCCACCATCGTCGCCATCGTGCGGGAGAACCACGTCATCGTGCCCCGGGGGGACACGGTGGTCCAGGCGGGCGACGAGGTGCTGGCCCTGGTGACCCCGGAGTCGGAGGATGCCGTCAAGGGAGTCCTGGTAGGCGCCTGAACAGCCGCCTTGGTGGCCGGAGCTAGCCGAGGAGCTCGTAGCGCGGGTTGTAGATGAGCAGGCGGCGTCCTGGCCCGGTTGGGGCACCCCGACCGGTCACCGAGATGCACCGGCCGGGCTTGATCCCGGCGATGTGCGTGCGACCCGTCCACATGACCACGAGCCAGCCGGTGCCGTCACTGATGGTGGCCTCCAGCCAGGAGGAGCCGTCGGGGCGGGGCACGATGCGAATGCAGGTGATCTCCCCCGCCACGGTGACTTCCTGCCTGGGTTGGACGTCGGAGATGCGCGTCGTGCCCGGAACGGACGCGCAGTAATCGCGCGTGCGGGCTCGGTCGAGATCCCCGACTGGCGTGCGCAGCCGCTGGAAGGCTCCCCTCAGCGCCATGGCCCCGGCATCAGTTGTCCAGCCACAGCTCGCCGGTGGGGGGGCCGACGATGGTGTCGATGGGGCCACAGAACATGACCAGGCGCACCGAGGTTCCCCCCTCCGAGGGCAGGAAGTCGACCTCGTCCACCAACGTGCGGATGAGGGGGATCCCCAAGCCTCGCTCGAAGTTCAACCGCTCCGGGTCGGTGACCGGAGGGTGCTCCGGCAGGGCGTGGGGGTCGAAGCCGGGGCCTCGGTCTTCCACCTCCACCTGGAGGCGGTCGTCCGCCTCGGCCCATCGGAGGGTCACCCGTTCCTGCACGGCCAGCGCGGCGTGGGCCTCGATGGCGTTGGTGCACGCCTCCGACACGGCGAGCTTCAAGTCGTCGATCCGCTCGTCGGCCAGGGCCCGGCGGCTGGACGCCAGCGAGGACACGAGGAGCCGCACCAGGCCGATGTACTCCGCTCGAGCGGGGATCTCGAGCTCGATGGTCGGCGTTCGGCCGTTCGGAGAAGGCGCAGACGCCATGAGCCGGCCCCCTAGGCGGTGACAGCGGCTTCGACGGAGTCCTGGATGGCGAAGACCTTCGTCAAGCCGGTGATCTCGAAGACCTTCAAGATGCGGTGCTGCGTGCACACCAGGCTGAGGTCGCCGTCGTGGCTGCGCAGGCGCTTCAGCCCGCCGACCAGCACACCGAGGCCGGTGGAGTCCAGGAAGTCGACGCCCTCGAGGTCGACGACGATCTTGTACTTGCCCTGGCTCACCAGCTCCACCAGCTTCTCCCGGAGGCGGGGCGCGGTGTACACGTCCACCTCGCCACGGACGGCGAGCACGGTGGTGCCGTCGTGGTCGGTGACGTCAAGACCGAGATCCATGCCGGGACTCCTCCTCCGGGAGGCGCTGGGCGCCGTTCACGTAAAGGTACCTCCTGGCCATCGGAGACGACATTCCTTCGCAGCCCTAATCGGGCGGCAGCACTTCGAGGGGTTCGCGGTCGACCTCTGCCTTCACCCACAGCAGGTGCATGGCCAGCACGGTGGCCAGGAGGCCGGCGGCCAGCAGCGCCAGGGAACGGGGGCTATCCGAGCGCGAGTCGTCGGCCCCGAGCTCCTGCACCTCTCTGGAGTCCCCGACCACGTCGCCGGACTCCTCGGCCAGCTGGGGGCCGCCGGCGAAGGGAAGGGTCTCGCTGAATCCCGTCTCGCCCGGCGTGATGTACCTGGGCCTCGGTGCCGGCGCCGGGCGGGTGGACCGCCGCACCGGGCCCGCGGCCGGCGCCGTCCGTGGGAGCGGAGGAGCCACCGTGACCTTGTCCGAGGGCGCCGACGGGTCGGACTCGAGGAACTCCGGTTGTCCCGCCTTGCCGCTCCCCCGTCGGATGGCCACGATGCGGTAGAGGAACTCGCCCCCGGTGGCGCTGGCCGGGTCGGTGAACGAGGTCCTGGTCGCAGGAGCTTCCCCTACCGGCTCGAACCTCCCATCCCCTCCCTTGGCTCGAAGCACCCGGTAGCGCACCACGTCACGCTCAAGAGCTCGGTTCCAGGAGACGGTGGCAGGGTCGAGAGGCTGCTTGACCTCAGCTTTGACCCCAGTGGGTGCCGCCGGGCGCACCCCGACGAACAGTTCGTGTTTCTCCTTGGGGTCGTTGCAATTCTGATTGTTCACGGGAACGCCGATGGGATTTCGGGAGCCCGGGACGGTAATCGTCGCCTCGTACTTGCCGTTGAGGTCAAGCGGCACGTCGCTGAAGACCACCTTCTGACATGTCTCGTTCACCGTGATCGTCTCCGGCTTCCTGACGGGCTCGCCACTGGCCGTCGTCAGCGTGAGCTCGGGTGTCTGCTGCGTGAGGAGCTCTGCGACCTCAAAGGGGATGAAGACCTCAATCGTTTGAGTCGGGCTCGTGATCAGATCCCCATCCTTCGGAGCCGAGAACACCGCTTTCCGAGGTGGCGGAGGTTGGGCCTGCGCCGATGCCGGGACCGCTGCGGTGAGCGCCCAGGAGAGGGACAGAGCGAGGGCGGCTCCGGCTGCCGTCAACCGGCGGAACGGGCTCATGCCTTGGCCGTGCCGGCCTTGGTCATGGTGGCCTTGATGATCAGGCGCAGGGCGTCCGAGCCCTTCGGGTGGCACGTGGTAAGCGTCAGGAGCCGCTTCGAGGGGTCGTTGGCGATCTGGGCCAGGTCGTCGGGGTTGGTGATGAAGGGCGCTCGGCTCACCTCGTAGGTGCAGGACCCGATGGGCGTCTTGAGGATGATGGCGTCTCCCGGAGCCAGGCGGTCGGCGTTGGCCAGGGGCTTGCCGTAGGTGGTGCGATGCCCGGCGATGGCCACGTTGCCGACATTGCACGGGAGCGGCGTCTTCGGGTAGTGCCCGGCGCCCGCTCGCAGGGCGCTGGGCGAGACTCCCTCCACGACGGTGACGTCCACCCCGAGCTTGGGGATCTGGAGCTTGGTCAGAGCGTCGCCCTCGCGGAGGGTCCGGGTCCGGTACCGCTGCTCCAGCTCCGGGCTGGCGACCTGGCGCGTCACCCGGGCCTGTACGCGGTCCTGGTACAGGTTGGTGTAGAAGGGGTAGCCCAGCAGCCCGATGGCGGCGAGCAGGAGCACCACCGAGAGGCCCGAGATGCTGCGACGGGCCCAGCGATGGCTGCGCAGGTAACGAATCAGGGCGTCCAAGGACGCATTCTCCTCACGTGGTGGACGGCCTCAGGGTAAACGACGGCGCTGGAGCTCCGAAATCATGTGGACCGGTCGGTGGACCGGTTTCACCAGGAGAGACGGACGGGCCTCGCCGCGATGACGCCGTTCCCGGGCGATGTTGCCGGGACTGGCGAGGACACCAAGGCTAGCCCTCCACGCGCATCGACGCCCGCGCGTGCACGGCGACGTCCGGCAGGAGGGGGCCGACGATGGGGACGAAGGTGGGGGACCGGTAGGAGACGGTGACGTCGACCGGTTCCCCTGTCGAGCGGCTGCTGCCCAGTTGCAGCTCGAGGCGGGCCGGCTCGAGGGGCGCGCCGGCCACGGCCGCCCGGCGAGCCGCCTCGGGAGACGGGTCGACGGCCGCCGCCCGGGCCGCCTCCCGGGCGGCATGCACCACGAGCACCTGGTCGCGAATCACCAGGGCGACCTGCACCAGCGCCAGGAGCAGGGCGGCCACCAGGGGCAGGACCAGAGCCAGCTCCACCGCGGCCTGGCCCCGGCAGCCCCGTTCCCTCACCGGACCCGCGACAAGAGCTGGTCCATCACCGCGTCGAGCAGGCGGCCCACCCGGTTGGTGCGGGTGGCCCACGCCGTGACCAGCAGGGCGACGGCGGCCGCCCCCAAGAGGACGAGGGCGTACTCGGCCGACGCCTGGCCGCGCTCGTCCCGGCGTGGACGAACGAGGCGGGCGGCGAGGGCCGTGACGAGGGACTGGGCGAAGACGTAGGTGGCGAGCATGGCTCCTCCTTCTTGCTGACTGCTGTGGCTAGAGGCGCAGCTCCCGGAGGGCGCCGGCGATCAGGGGCGCCACCGTGAGCAGCGCGAAGGCAGGCAGGATGCAGAGCACCAAAGGGAAGAGCAGGGTCACCGGCACCTTGCGGGCGGCCTCTTCGGCCCGTCGCTGACGCCGACGGCGGACGTCGGCGGCGATGCGCTCGAGGGCGGGGGCGAGGGGGGCGCCGTAGCGCTCGCAAGCGACCAGGGCCGAGACAAGGGGGCGGACGGCCTCACCGGCCCGGGCCGGGAGCTCCTCCACGGCGTCGGCCAGGCGCCGTCCTCGCGAGGCCTCCGACGCCACCCGGCGCAGCTC
>JALYHF010000050.1 GCA_030776745.1 Actinomycetota bacterium
TCATGCGTCGGTTCTGGCCGAGGAACGGGGCGGAGCGGCGGTCAGGCCCCTGAGCGGGCGTGGAGCTCGGCCCGCTTCTGCTGGGCGGCCCGCCGTCCTCGCTGGGCCTGGTCGAGCACCACCTTGCGCAGGCGCACCTGAGTGGGTGTGGCCTCCACGCACTCGTCCTCGGCGATGAACTCCAGGGCCTGCTCCAGCGAGAGCTGGCGGTGGGGGACGAGGCGGACCAGTTCCTCGGCCGTCGAGGAGCGGATGTTGGTGAGCTTGCGCTCCTTGGTGGGGTTCACGTCCATGTCCTGGCCCCGGGTGTTCTCGCCCACGATCATCCCCTCGTAGACGGCCACGCCGGGGCCGACGAACAGCGAACCGCGCTCTTGGAGGTTGAACAGGGCGTACGTGCTGGTCGTTCCCGTCCGGTCGGCGACCAGGGAGCCCGTGGGTCGGGTGCGCAGGTCCCCGTGCCAGGGCTCGAAGCGCTCGAAGACGTGGTGGAGGATGCCCGTGCCCCTGGTCTCGGTGAGGAACTCGGTGCGGAAGCCGATGAGACCCCGAGTGGGGACCAGGTACTCCAGCCGCACCCACCCGCTTCCGTGGTTGACCATCTGCTCCATGCGGCCCTTGCGCAGGGCGAGAAGCTGGGTCACCACCCCGAGGAAGCCCTCCGGGACGTCGATGGTGAGCCGCTCCACCGGCTCGTGAACCTTGCCGTCCACCAGGCGGGTCACCACCTGGGGCTTCCCCACGGTGAGCTCGAAGCCCTCCCGGCGCATGATCTCCACCAGCACGGCCAGCTGCAGCTCGCCCCGGCCCTGCACCTCCCACGTGTCGGGCCTGTCGGTGGGAAGCACCCGGAGGGACACGTTGCCGGTCAGCTCGGCCTCGAGGCGGCTCTTGAGCAGGCGGGCGGTCAGCTTGGTGCCGTCCTGACCGGAGAGCGGGGAGGTGTTCACGCCGAGCGTCATGCCGAGGCTCGGCTCCTCCACGTGGATCACGGGCAGGGGGCGGGGGTCGTCGGGGTCGGCCAGGGTCTCGCCGATGGTGACGTCGGCCAGGCCGGCAATGGCGATGATCTCGCCGGGACCAGCCTCGTCGGCCGACACCCGGTCCAGGGCCTCGGTGACGTACATCTCCGTGATCTTCACCCGCTCGATGCCGCCCTCGGCCCGGCACCAGGCGACCTGCTGACCTTTGCGGATGGTGCCGTGGTGGACGCGGCACAGGGCCAAGCGGCCGACGTAGGGAGAGGCGTCGAGGTTGGTCACGAGGGCCTGGAGCGGGTGGCTCTCGTCGTAGCTCGGAGCGGGCACGTGGGCGAGGAGCAGGTCGAGGAGGGGGCCGAGGTCGCTGCCCACGTCGCAGGGGTCGAGGGAGGCCCGCCCGGCTCGGGCGTTGCAGTAGACGATCGGGAAGTCGATCTGCCGCTCGTCGGCATCGAGATCGAGGAACAGCTCATACACCTCGTCCACGACCTCCTTGATGCGGGCGTCGGGCCGGTCCACCTTGTTGACCACGAGCACCACGGGGAGACGGGCCTCGAGGGCCTTGCGCAGCACGAAGCGCGTCTGGGGGAGCGGTCCCTCGCTGGCGTCCACCAGGAGCAGCACGCCGTCGACCATGGTGAGGCCCCGCTCCACCTCGCCCCCGAAGTCGGCGTGGCCCGGGGTGTCGACGATGTTGATCTTCACGCCGTGGTACCGCACGGCGGTGTTCTTGGCCAGGATGGTGATGCCCTTCTCCCGCTCGAGGTCGAGGGAGTCGAGCACCCGCTCGGCCACGTCCTGGTTCTGTCGGAAGGCGCCGGTCTGCCATAGGAGGGCGTCGACGAGCGTGGTCTTCCCGTGGTCGACGTGGGCCACGATGGCCACGTTTCGGAGATCGGCGCGCGGGGGCATGAGGAGTCCTTGGGGGGTGCGGAACCGGCGGCGCCGCCACACCAGACTAGCGAAACCGGGCGTATTGGCTGTTCACCGCTACACTGAGCCCCGAGAGCGGCGCATCGTGCGCGCTCGAGGGCCCGCCCCATCAGCTCCTCAACCGGTGCGGGGAAGGCCCCGCACCTCGACAGGAGTACTGCATCCCTTGACCGTCACCCTCGACGCGCTCGGCGTGTCCCCCGACCTGGTGGCCGCCCTGGCCGCAAAGGGCATCACCGAGGCCTTCCCCATCCAGGCCCTCACCATCCCGGACGCTCTGGCCGGCCGTGACGTCTGCGGCAAGGCCAAGACCGGTTCCGGCAAGACCCTCGCCTTCGGCCTGCCGCTGCTCGAGCGGACCGAGAAGGCCGAGCCGAGGCGACCGCACTCGCTGGTCCTCGTGCCCACCCGTGAGCTGGCCAGCCAGGTGCACGAGGTGCTGGCCCCGCTGGGCCGCGTCCGGGGCCGGCGCGTGGTGGCCGTCTACGGGGGCGCCAGCATGGAGGCCCAGATCAAGGCGCTGCGCCGGGGCGCCGACATCGTGATCGCCACGCCCGGGCGCCTGATCGACCTCACCGAGCGGGGAGAGCTCAGCGTGGAGGCCATCCGCCACATCGTCCTCGACGAGGCCGACCGGATGGCCGACATGGGGTTCCTGCCCCAGGTCGAGTGGTTCCTGCGCCGCATCCGGGGTGAGCACCAGACCATGCTGTTCTCGGCCACGCTCGACGGCGACGTTGACCACCTGGTGCGCCGCCACCTCCGGGACCCGGTCCGCCATGAGGTCGAATCGCTGTCGCCCACCGTCGACGAGATGCAGCACCGCTTCCTCAAGGTCCACCAGATGGACAAGGCCAAGGTGGCCGCCGCCATCGCCCGCAACCGGGCCCGCACGCTGGTGTTCGTTCGCACCAAGCGAGGCGCCGACCGCCTCGCTCAGCAGCTGGCGAAGGAGGGCCTCAACGTGGGCGCCATTCACGGCGACCTGGGTCAGGGCCAGCGGGAACGGGCCCTGCGGCAGTTCTCGGAGGGAAAGCTCCCCGTCCTGGTGGCCACCGACGTCGCCGCACGCGGCATTCACGTCGACGCCATCGACGTCGTCGTGCACTACGACCCACCCGAGGACGCCAAGGCCTACCTGCACCGCTCGGGACGCACGGCCCGGGCCGGCGAGGCCGGCGTGGTGTGCACGCTGGTCCTGTGGGACCAGCAGCTCGACGTGGAGCGGATCCAGAAGCGAATCGGCGTGCGCCAGCCACTGGTGGAGGTCTTCTCCAACGACGCCCGGTTGGCCGACCTCTCGGCCTGGGATCCCGCCACCGAGGCCGTCCCGGCCGACGCCCCCAGGCGCGCCATGCGGAGCGGCAACCGCTCGTAGCCGTCTCCTAGCCCGCCCGCTGATATCGGCAGACCTGCACGCCGGTGGTCGCCGTGGTGGCGGACACGAGCTCGAACCGGCGCGCCGCGCCGTCGGTCGGGAAGATGCTCTTGCCGCCGCCGAGCAGGATCGGCTCGATCATCAGGTTCAGCTCGTCGACGAGGTCCGCCTCGAGCAACCACCGGACCAGCTGCGCGCTGCCCATGACGTTCACGTCGCCACCCGGGCGCTCGCGCAGTGCCGTCACGGCCGCGACGAGGTCGGCGCCGCGGATCAGTGAGGTCGGCGCCCAGGTGAGGTCGGCCTCGGACAGCGTGTTCGAGACGACGTGCTTCTCGACCGCGTTGATCCAGTCGGCGAAGGGGTCACCGGCCCGTGCCGGCCACGCGCCGGCCATGACCTGCCAGGTGCGCCGGCCGTAGAGGAGCGCGTCGGTCCGCTGGGCGACCTCGTCGATCCTCGACCCCATGATGTCGGGGTCGAAGAACGGCATGGACCATCCGCCGTGCTGGAACCCCCCGTCCGTGTCCTCGTCGGGGCCGCCGGGGGCCTGCACCACACCGTCGAGGCTGATGAATTCGCTGACGACAATTCGCATGCCGTGTTGACGATGCCATAGAGCCGAACTCATCGCATGCCCTCGATCCGCCCACGCCGCTCAGGCCGGCGCAGCGGTGGGCAACCCGAGTCCGGCGGCGGCACCTGCGATTCGGTCGTCGTACGTGACGATCCGTCGCACATCGTCACCGAGATGGAGCGCCGTCGCCAGGTGGATGGCGTCCAGCGACCGAATGTCGTTGGGGAGCAGCGTCCCGGCGGCGTTGAGCACTCGGTCGTTCACGCGAATCAGATCTACTCGCGTCAGCACGTCGCGCCCACGCGCTACGCCGGCGCCTCCCTCTTCCAGCAGAGCTCGCAGCACCTCCGTCCGCGCGAGGGCGCTCGAAATCAGTGGACCTCGCCGTCGGAGATAGCGGCGGAGCGCATCCGATTGCGGCTCGTCGATTGCGAGCTTCACGATGGCGGATGAGTCGAGATACGTACCCGCCATCAGCGCTCGTCGCGCCGGAGTCGAGCGAGGACCTCCGACGGGAGTTCCCGTCCTCGGGACGGCAGCGGGGGAGGGAGCTCATCGATCTCACCGGTCGCGGATTCGACCTCGCCAGCGGCGCGGAGAAGCTCCAGGGGGCTTCCCTCGGGGAGCGGAGTCAGGAGCGCCACCGGGCGTCCACGATCGGTGACCTCAATGGTCTCACCCTTCTCCACTCGACGCAGCAGCTCGCTGGCGCGCTGCCGCAGCTCACGGACTCCAACACGAGCCATGCGCTACTTGTAGCACACTCTCGGAACTCCTCTGCTACGTTGCTGCGTCATGCCGCTCAAGCCAGGTGACAAGGCGCCCGACTTCACCCTGCTCGATCAGCACGGCGAGCCCTTCACGCTGTCCAAGTCGCTCGAGCAGCGGAAGGCGTGGCACTTGATCTACTTCTACCCGAAGGCCGACACGCCGGGCTGCACGCAGCAGGCCTGCGGGCTGCGGGACGTGGCGGCAGAGGTGGGGGACACGGCCATCGTCGGCATCAGCCCGGACCCGCCGCGGCGGCAGGCCCGGTTCGA
>JALYHF010000051.1 GCA_030776745.1 Actinomycetota bacterium
GGTCGGACTGCATGGTGGCGACCAGCGCGCCGTAGACGATGCCGATCACCGCCAGCGTCAGCAGCAGGGGGGCCAGGTCCACCGCCGCCTTGGGGAACAGGAACAAGCCGAAGCGGATGATGCCGTAAGTGCCGAGCTTGAGCAGAACCCCGGCCAGGATCACCGAGCCCGCCGTCGGCGCCTCCGTGTGGGCGTCGGGCAGCCAGGTGTGGACGGGGAACAGCGGGATCTTGACGGCGAAGGCGACCGTGAAGGCCAGGAAGAGCCAACGGGCCGTGGTCTCGGCCACCGCCCCTCGCTCGGCCAGCTCCCGGATGTCGAAGGTGACGGGCGCCTGGCCCTTGGCGCTGAGGAACACCAGGGCCAGCATCCCCACCAGGAGGAAGGCCGAGCCGAAGAGGGTGTAGAGGAAGAACTTGATGGAGGCGTAGACCCGGTTCTCGTACCCCCAGCCCCCGATGATGAAGTACATCGGGACCAGGGTGATCTCGAAGAAGACGAAGAAGACGAACAGGTCCAGGGCCAAGAAGGCGCCCAGGCAGCCGGCTTCGAGCAGGAGCATCCACGCCGTGTAGGACTTCACGTCGCCGTGGACCTCGGGGCCGGCCAGGGCGATGGGGAAGAGGACACCCGTGAGCACGACCAGGAACAGCGAGATGCCGTCGACGCCGAGGATCCAGGAGATGCCGAGATCGTCGATCCAGGGTTGCTCGGAGACGAACTGGTAGCCGGCGGCCCCCGCGTCGAAGTCCACGGCGAGGGCGATGGTGAGGAGCCCCACGGCCACGGAGGCCACGAGCCCCACGGCTTTGACCAGCTCCGGGCGGGACCCGGGGAGCAGCCCGACCACGGCGGCGGCCACGGCCGGGAGCAGGACGATGAGGGTGAGAACGGGAAGGTCGGTCATGTTCCTCGAACCATGACGTAGCCGAGGAGGAGCACGGCGCCGAAGGTGACGCCCAGCGCGTAGTTGCGCACGTAGCCGGTCTGCACGTGGCGCAGCCGGCCGCCCCCGGCCCGGACCAAGGTGGCCACGCCGTTGACGGCCCCGTCGATGACCCGCCGGTCGATGACGTAGGCGGCCACGTTGGACAAGGCCCGACCCGGCTTCTCGACCACGGCCGAGTACAGGGCGTCCACCCCCCAGGCCCGTTTGAGCACGGTGGGCTCGAAGCCCTCGGTGCGCCGGCCTCGGCCGAAGACGGCGTAGGCGATGGCGATCCCCGCCACGCCCGCCGTCACCGCCAGCGCGGCCAAGGTCAGCCGCAGCGAGTCCGCCGCCTCCACGTGGTGCAGGGTCTCCTCGAACACCGGCTCGAGCCAGTGCTCCAGGAAGGCCAGCTTGCCGAAGGGCAGGTTGAGGGCGCCGCCCACGACGGCCAGCCCGGCCAACACCACCAGCGGCACCCACATGACCCGCGGAGACTCGTGCGGTTCCGGCTCGGCGTGGACCGGCTCCGGCTCCGTGCGCTCGCCCTGGGCGGGGGCCGGGTGCGAGGAGCGCCGCCACCGCTCGTCGCCGTAGAACACCAGGAACACCTGCCGGCTCATGTAGTAGGCGGTGAGAAGGGCCGTGACCAGGCCCACGGCCCACAGCACCACGCTCTTGTCGTAGGCGGCCAGGAGGATGTCGTCCTTGGACCAGAACCCGGAGAAGGGCGGAACGCCGGCGATGGCCAGCCAGCCCACCATGAACGTCATCGCCGTGATGGGCATCCACCGCCGCAGAGAGCCCATCCGCTTCATGTCCTGCTCCTCGTGCAGCCCGTGGATCACCGCGCCGGCGCCGAGGAAGAGCAGGGCCTTGAAGAATGCGTGGGTCACCATGTGGAAGACGGCGGCCACGTAGGCGCCCGATCCCACGGCGAGGAACATGTAGCCGAGCTGCGAGATGGTGGAGTAGGCCAGGACCTTCTTGATGTCGTCCTGGGCACAGGCGATGGTGGCGGCGAACAGGGCGGTGACGGCTCCGACGACGGCCACCACGGTGAGCGCCTCCCCGCTCTCGGCGAGGATCGGGCTGACCCGGGACATCAGGTACACGCCGGCCGTCACCATGGTGGCGGCGTGGATCAGGGCGGACACCGGCGTGGGGCCCTCCATGGCGTCGGGC
>JALYHF010000052.1 GCA_030776745.1 Actinomycetota bacterium
CGCCAAGGGCGCCGGCCAGGCGGGCCACCTGGCCCTCCCCCGTGCCCACGTCGAGGACCCGGGCCGCTCCGGCCAGGTGCTCGGCGGCCAGCGGGAGGATCTGCTGCTCGTACTCGGGGTCGGCGCCGTCGGTGAAGCCGTCCTGCCACCAGGAGGCGTGCGCCTCCCAGGGATCGCTCACCTGGCGCCAGCCACGGGCGCGGGGGCGTGGAGCTTGTCGTACACGGCCCGGGCCACGGCGTCGGGCAGCCAGGGCAGGGCCAGCAACGACTCGAGGGAGGCGGCCTTGACGGCGCCGATGCCGCCCAACTCGGTGAGCAGGCGCTTGGTGCGCGTCGGCCCCAACCCCGGGATGTCGTCCAGGGCGCTCCTGGTCATGCGCTTGCCCCGGAGCTGGCGGTGGTAGGAGACGGCGAAGCGGTGGGCCTCGTCCCGGACGCGCTGGAGCAGGTACAGGGCCTCGGACTGGCGGGGGATCCGCACGGGGTCTGCCCGACCCGGCACGAACACCTCCTCGAACTGCTTGGCCAGAGCGGCGACCGGCACCTCCTCCTCGAGCCCGAGCTCCTCCACCACCCCCAGGGCGACGGCGAGCTGGCCCTTGCCACCGTCGACCAGGAGCAGCTGCGGGGGGTAAGAGAACCTCCGGCGCCGCTCCTCGACCGGGCGCTCCCGCTCGGCCAGCAGCGCCGTGAGCCGGCGGGTGAGCACCTCCTCCATGGCCGCGTAGTCGTCGTTGCCCTCGACCGTCTTGACCTTGAACCGCCGGTAGTCCGACTTCTTGGGCAGCCCGTCCTCCATGACCACCATCGAGCCCACGTAGTCCGTCCCCTGGATGTGGCTCATGTCGAAGCACTCGATCCGCAGCGGCGCCTCGGGCAGGCCGAGGGCGTCCTGGAGGGCGTTGAGGGCTCGGGCCCGGCTGTTGTGGTCGGCCGAGCGGCGCAGGCGGTGCCGGGTGAACTCCTCGGTGGCGTTGCGGGTCACCGTCTCGTGGAGGACGCGCTTGGCCCCCCGCTGCGGCACCCGGACCTCCACCTTGGTCCCCCGCAGGCCGCTCAGCAGCTCCTCGAGCACGTCGCACTCCTCGGGCATCTCGGGCACGAGCACCTCCCTCGGCACCCCCTGGCCGGCATCGGCGTAGAGCTGCAACAGCACCTCGGCGACGAGCTGGGGTCGGGAGAGGTCCTCGACCTTGTCCACCACGAAGCCCTTGCGCCCGGTGACGCGGCCCCGACGCACGTAGAAGACCTGGACGGCGGCCTCGAGCTCGTCCTCCGCCATCCCGATCACGTCCAGGTCCTCGGGCCGCTCAGTGACCATCTGCTGCTTCTCGATGGCCTTGCGCACCGAGAGCAACCGGTCTCGCAGGCGGGCCGCCCGCTCGAAGTCGAGGCGGGCCGAGGCCTCCCGCATCTCCTCCTCCAGGCGGCGCACCACCGAGTGGGTGTCCCCGTCGAGGAAGCGCACCAGCTCGTCCACCAGACCGTCGTAGTCCTCCCTGGCGATCTCCTTCACGCAGGGGCCGGCGCACTTCTCGATGTGGTACAGGAGGCAGGGCCGGCCCTGGCGCTCGTGGCGGGTGAACTTGTTGTCCGAGCAGGTGCGGATGGGGAACGTGCGGAGGAGCAGGTCGAGCGTCTCCCGGATGGCGTAGGCGTGGCCGAACGGCCCGAAGTAGCGCACCCCCTTGCGCTTCTGGCCCCGCATCACCATGGCCCTCGGCCACTCGTCGTCGAGGGTGATGGCCAGAAAGGGATAGCTCTTGTCGTCGCGGAGGCGGATGTTGAAGCGCGGCCGGTGCTGCTTGATCAAGCTGTACTCGAGCAGCAGCGCCTCCACGTCGTTGTTGACCTGGATCCACTCCACGCTGGCCGCCGCCGTCACCATCTGGGCCGTCTTCGGCGGCATCACGCCCGGGTTGCCGAAGTAGCTGTTCAGTCGCTGCCGCAGCGACTTGGCCTTGCCCACGTAGATGACGCGCCCGTCCCCGTCCCGGAACTGGTAGGAGCCGGGAGCGTCGGGGATGGTCCCGGCGGGTGGGCGTGGCAGCACGCCCCTACTGTGCCTCGTCCGGCGTAGACTGGGGCCACGCCGGCCTGGTGTTCCGGCGACATATCGGCTCCGAGGCCGACAACCCCGTGGTGAGGCGACCAGGCTGTCCCCGCCGGCCGTCAATCGGAGCCCTCCCCAGAGGGGGTCCTCACAACATGCTTCGGCTCCAGTCACCACTCCCGGACCGCTTCAGCGCGGCCTCACCCGAGCAGCTGGCCGCCTGGATCGGCGCCGCCAAGCAGGCCCTCGGCCCCCGACTGCTCATCCTCGGCCACCATTACCAGCGCGACGAGGTGATGGCCTGGGCCGACGCCCGCGGTGACTCCTTCGGGTTGTCCCGCATCGCCAGCAGCCGCCACGACGCCGAGTTCGTCGTGTTCTGCGGCGTGCACTTCATGGCCGAGTCGGCCGACATCCTCACCGCCGGCCACCAGAAGGTCATCCTCCCGGACCTCAACGCCGGGTGCTCGATGGCCGACATGGCCGACGTCGACTCGGTGGAAGAGGCCTGGGAGGCGCTGGGCGCCGTCACCGACATCGAGCGAGTGGTGCCCATCACCTACATGAACAGCTCGGCCGCCCTCAAGGCCTTCGTGGGCCGCCGGGGGGGCGCGGTGTGCACGTCGAGCAACGCCCGCGCCGTGCTCGAGTGGGCCCTGGGCCGGGCACCGGGCACCAAGCTGTTGTTCTTCCCCGACCAGCACCTGGGTCGCAACACGGCCGGGCAGATGGGCTACACCGACGGCGACATGCGGGTGTGGAACCCGCGCTTCGAGCTGGGCGGACTGGAGGAGGCCGACGTCAAGGAGGCGACCTTCCTGCTGTGGAAGGGGCACTGCTCGGTGCACCAGCGCTTCCGTCCCGAGCACGTCGCCGCCTTCCGGGCCGAGCACGCTGACGGGATGGTGGTGGCCCACCCCGAGTGCTCCCACGACACGGTGGCATTGGCGGACCTGGTGGGGTCCACCGATTTCATCATCAGGGCCGTGACCGACGCCCCGCCCGGGTCCACCATCGCCGTCGCCACCGAGATCCACCTCGTGCAGCGGCTGGCGGCGGAGAACCCGGACAAGACGGTCTTCTCCCTCGACCCGTTGATCTGCCCGTGCTCCACCATGTTCCGCATCGACGCCGCCCACCTGGCCTGGGTCCTCGAGAACCTGGTGGGAGGGACGGTGGTCAACCGGATCACGGTCGACGCCGGGACGGCCGAGTGGGCCAGGGTCGCCCTGGAGCGGATGCTGGCCATCGTGTAGCGGCGTTCGGAGCGGCTGCGCCTGGGTACAGGTCACCCACACAGCGAGGAGGAGCCCAAGCATGAACCGCTTCCGGAAGAGCGTGGCGGCCGCCGCCATGGCCCTTGCCCTGATCCCCGTCGCCGGGGCCTGTAGCGACGACGACAAGGACGGCGAGGCCGAGATCGAGGTGCCCGAGGTCGACGTCAACCCCGACAACGACACCGGGAACCCGGCGCCGCAGCCGTAGCCGCCGGCGAGGAGCCGGTCAGGCCTCCAGCAGCCGGGCCAGGAACCGCCCGGTATGGCTCTCCGGCGTCTTGGCCACCCGCTCGGGCGTGCCCTCCACGACGACCGTCCCGCCCCCGTCCCCGCCCTCCGGGCCGAGGTCCACCACCCAGTCGGCCGTCTTGATCACGTCCAGGTTGTGCTCGATCACGATCACCGAGTTGCCCTGGTCGACGAGGCGGGACAGCACGTTCAACAGCTTGCGGATGTCCTCGAAGTGCAGGCCCGTGGTGGGCTCGTCGAGGATGTACATGGTGTGGCCGGTGGAGCGCTTCGAGAGCTCGGTGGACAGCTTGACCCGCTGGGCCTCGCCGCCCGACAGGGTGGGGGCGGGCTGGCCCAGGCGCACGTACCCGAGCCCCACGTCGACCAGCGTCTGCATGTGGCGGGCGATGACGGGCTGATTGGCGAAGAACTCGAGCGCCTCCTCGCAGGGCATGTCGAGCACCTGGGCGATGTTCTTGCCCTTGAACGTGATCTCGAGTGTGTCCCGGTTGTAGCGGCCGCCCTTGCACACCTCGCAGGGCACGTAGACGTCGGGCAGGAAGTGCATCTCGATCTTGATCGTCCCGTCCCCGGCGCAGCCCTCGCAGCGGCCTCCCTTCACGTTGAACGAGAACCGACCGGGGAGGTACCCGCGGACCTTGGCCTCCTGCGTCTGGGAGAACAGCTTGCGGATGGCGTCGAACACCCCGGTGTAGGTGGCGGGGTTCGACCTCGGCGTGCGCCCGATCGGTGACTGGTCGATGTTGATGACCTTGTCCAGGTGCTCGGTGCCGTCCACGGCCTTGTGCCGGCCGGGGACGGTCTTGGAGCGGTACACCCGCTGCATCAGGGCCCGGTACAAGATGTCGTTGACGAGGGTGGACTTCCCCGACCCCGACACGCCGGTGATGGCGATGAAGCACCCGAGCGGCAGCTCGACGTCGATGCCCTTGAGGTTGTGCTCACGAGCTCCCCGAATCGTCAACCAGCGGCTCCCCGGCTCCCGCCGCATGGCCGGCACGGGTATCGATCGCTTCCCGGCCACGTACTGCCCGGTGAGGGACCGCCGGCACCGCAGCAACCCGGCCAGCTCCCCCGAGTACACGATCTCGCCGCCGTGCTCCCCGGCGCCCGGCCCGATGTCCACGATGTGGTCGGCCACCCGGATGGTGTCCTCGTCGTGCTCCACGACGATGACGGTGTTGCCCAGCTCCCGCAGGCGCATGAGGGTGTCGATGAGCCGGCGGTTGTCTCGCTGGTGCAGCCCGATGGACGGCTCGTCCAGCACGTACAGCACGCCGACCAGGCCGCTGCCGATCTGGCTGGCCAGCCTGATCCGCTGGGCCTCCCCGCCCGCCAGGGTGCCGGCCGAGCGGTTGAAGGTGAGGTAGTCGAGGCCGACGTCGAGGAGGAACTGCGTACGGGCCCGGATCTCCCGCAGCACCCGGTCGGCGATCAGGTGGTCGCGCTCGGACAGCTCCAGGGCGTTGAGGGCTTCGGCCGCCTTTCCGATCGAGAGGCTGCACAGCTCGAAGATGTTGTGACCGTCGACGGTGACGGCCAGGGACTCTGGCTTGAGGCGGGCCCCGCCGCACTGGGGGCAGGGCACCTCGCGCATGTAGCCCTCGATCTGCTCGCGCATGTAGTCGGACTCGGCTTCGGAGTGCCGGCGCTGGAGGTACGGGACGACCCCTTCGAAGTGGGTGTAATAGGAGCGGGTGCGGCCGTAGCGGTTGCGGTACTGCACGTGGATCTGGCGGCTTCCGGCGCCGTGCAGCACCACCTTCTGCTCGCTCTTCTTGAGCTGCTGCCAAGGGGTCCCGGTGCTGAACCCGATGGTCTCGGCCACGGCGGCCAGGACCCGGCCGAAGTACTCGGTGCGCCCCCCCGCCCAGGGCGCCACCGCCCCGGCGTCGACGCTGAGCTCGGGGTTGGGCACGACCAGCTCGGGGTCGACCTCGTAGTGGGTGCCGAGGCCGGCGCAGTGCTGACACGCCCCGTAGGGCGAGTTGAACGAGAAGTTGCGAGGGGCCAGCTCGTCGAACGACAGGTTGCAGGCCGGGCAGGCCAGGTGCTGGCTGAAGGTCAGCAGCTCGGGTTCGGAGGGCGCCGAGGGGGGGGACCCGTCCCCGCCCGCCGCCGGGTCCCCACTCGGCCGGGGCACGATCTCGATCCCGGCCACGCCCTCGGCCAGGCGCAGGGCCGTCTCCAGGGAGTCGGTGAGCCGCCGCTCGATGCCGTCGCGCCGGACCAGGCGGTCGACGACCACCTCGATGGTGTGCTGCTCGTAGCGGGCGAGCTTGAGTGGCGACGACAGCTCGTGGACCTCCCCGTCGACGCGGGCCCGGGCGTATCCCTGCTTGGCCAGCTCCTCGAACAGCCCCTCGTACTCCCCCTTCCGACCCCGGACCACCGGCGCCAGCACCTGGAAGCGCGTCCCCTCGGGCAGCTCGAGCACACGGTCGACGATCTGCTGGGGCGTCTGGCGGGCCACGGGCTGGCCGCAGTCGGGGCAGTGCGGGACGCCGATGCGGGCGTAGAGGAGGCGCAGGTAGTCGTAGATCTCGGTGATGGTGCCCACGGTGGAGCGCGGGTTCCGCCCCGCCGACTTCTGGTCGATGGAGATGGCCGGCGACAGGCCCTCGATGAACTCGACGTCGGGCTTGTCCATCTGGCCCAGGAACTGGCGGGCGTAGGCCGACAGCGACTCCACGTAGCGGCGCTGGCCCTCGGCGTAGATGGTGTCGAAGGCGAGGGAGGACTTCCCCGACCCGGACAGGCCGGTGAAGACGATGAGCTTGTCCCGGGGCAGCTCGAGGGAGACGTTCTTGAGGTTGTGCTCCTGTGCCCCCCGAATTACAAGCTTGTCGGCCATCGGGCGACCACGATACCGGGCCGCCGTCGCCGGTCGACGCCGTAGAGGCGGGTCAGCCCGTCGAGCTCCAGCACCGTGTCAACCGACCTCCCGCAGCTCGCGCTTCAGGTCGCTGACCTCGTCACGCAGGCGGGCGGCGTACTCGAAGCGCAGGTCGGCCGCGGCCTCGTGCATCTCGTCCTCCAGCGTGCGGATCAGCCGGCCCAGCTCGTCCCGGGGGAGCTCGGCGAAGTCGCTGCGGTCCCGCCTTCGGGAGCGGCGGTCATGGCCGGGCACGGGGGCGCCCTCGGCCGACCTGAGGTGGGCCAGGATGTCGGTGACGGCCTTGCGGATGGTCTGCGGGTCGATCCCGTGCTCGGCGTTGTACGCCGCTTGCAAGGATCTGCGGCGCTGGGTCTCGGAGATGGCGCGCCGCATCGAGTCCGTCACCTCGTCGGCGTACATGATCACCTGGCCGTCGACGTTGCGGGCGGCGCGGCCGATGGTCTGGATCAGGGACGTCTCGCTGCGCAGGAACCCCTCCTTGTCGGCGTCGAGGATGGCGACCAGCGAGACCTCCGGCAGGTCGAGGCCCTCGCGCAGGAGGTTGATGCCCACGAGGACGTCGAACTCGCCCAGCCGCAGGTCCCGGAGGATCTCGATGCGCTGGATGGTGTCGACGTTGGAGTGCAGGTAGCGGACCCGAAGGCCCATCTCCAGCAGGTAGTCGGTGAGGTCCTCCGCCATCTTCTTGGTGAGGGTGGTGACCAGGACCCGGTCGCCCCGGCCCACTCGGGCGTTGACGTTCTCGATCAGGTCGTCGATCTGGCCCTTGGTGGGCTTGACCACCACCTCGGGGTCCACCAAGCCCGTGGGGCGGACGATCTGCTCGACCACCTGGGTGGACTGCTGGATCTCGTAGGGCGACGGGGTGGCCGACAAGAAGACGCACTGGTTGACCCGCTGGTAGAACTCGTCGAAGCGCAGCGGGCGGTTGTCGGCCGCCGA
>JALYHF010000053.1 GCA_030776745.1 Actinomycetota bacterium
GCCCTGACCGCCTCGAGCGCGCTGCGACCGGCGACGAGGGCGTGCACCGTGGACGGGGCGCCGCTGAGCGCGCCGGCCACCGCGCCGGCGACCACGCCGTCGGGAAGCCTCATCGCCCGGACCGTACCGTGGCGCGGGCCTCGACCGGACGGCGGTGTCCGAGCTCCCGGGGACGACGGGCGCCGTCGCGGGGGGCGCGCCAGGATCGTGGCGCCGCCCTTCGGCGCCTTAGAGTTCGGGCGATGACCGGCTCGCCGATCTACGTCTCCCGCCTGGTGCGCCTGCCGCTGCTGGACTCCGACGGGTTGGCCATCGGCGGGCTGGACGACGTCGTGCTGAGCTCGGGGGCGCCGCCGTCGCCGCCACACGTCCTCGGCTTCGTGGCCACGCTGCAGCGCCGTCACATCTTCGTCAACGCCAACCGGGTCGGCGAGATCAACTCTTCGGGCGTCCACATGCAAGCCGGGACGGTGGACCTGCGCCGTTTCGAGCTGCGCCATGGCGAGCTGCTGGCCCGCCGGTCGGTCCTCGACCGCCAGGTCGGCAACGAGGTGGTCAACGACATCGCCTTGGAGGCCGTGACCGAGCCCCGGGGCTGGGTGGTGTCCTCGGTGTCGCTCAGCTCGTCGGGCCTCTTGCGTCGCCGGTCCAGCCGGGTGGTCCCGTGGACCCAGGTGGCGACCCTGTTCGACACCGGCCCCATGGGCCGCCAGGTGGCAGCCCTGCGGGAGCTGCACCCGGCCGAGCTGGCGGCGCACATCGCCGGCCTGCCGGCCGAGCGGCGCCGCGTCCTGGCCGAGGCCATGGAGGACGACCGCCTGGCCGACCTGCTCGAGGAGCTGCCCGAGGACGAGCAGGTGCGCCTCATCGAGAGCCTCGACGTGGAGCGGGCGGCCGACGTGCTCGAGGAGATGGAGCCCGACGACGCCGCCGACCTGTTGGCCGAGCTTCCGGTCGCCGAGCGCAACGAGCTGCTCGAGGAGATGGAAGCCGACGAGGCCCGGCCGCTGCGGCGGCTGTTGACCTACCAGGGCGACACGGCCGGCGGGCTCATGACACCCGAGCCCCTCGCCGTCACGCCCGACACCACGGTGGCCGAGGTCCTGGCCCGGGTGCGCTCCTCCGAGCTGCCCGTGGCGCTGGCTGCCCAGGTCTTCGTGGTGGAGCCCCCCACGGCCACGCCCACCGGGCGCTACCTCGGGTGGGTCAACTTCCAGCGCCTGCTCCGGGAGCCTCCGGGGTCGGCCGTGGGCGGGTGCGTGGAGGGCGACCCGGTGGCGGTCCGCCCCGACCTCAGTGAGCTGGAGGTGGCCCGCCGCCTGGCCGCCTACGACGCCATCGCCGTCCCTGTGTGCGACGACGCCGGCCGCCTGGTCGGCGCCGTCACCGTGGACGACGTGCTCGACCGGGTGCTGCCGGCCGGGTGGCGGGGCCGATGAGGCGGCGGGAGGACCTGTCCACCCCGAGGGGCGGGATCCGCGTCGGGATCCACTACGACCCCGAGGCCTTCGGCCGGTTCTCGGAGTCCATCGCCCGCACCCTCGGCACGGCCCGGTTTCTCGTGGCGCAGACGGCGATCGTGGCGGTGTGGATCGGCCTGAACGTCTTCGCCGCCAGGCTGCGCTGGGACCCGTATCCCTTCATCCTGCTCAACCTGGCCTTCTCGACGCAGGCCGCGTACGCCGCGCCCCTCATCCTGCTGGCCCAGAACCGCCAGGAGTCCCGGGACCGCGAGCAAGCCGAGGCCGACCGCCAGCAGACGGCCCGAGCCCTCGCCGATACGGAGTTCCTGGCCAGGGAGCTGGCGTCGATCCGGCTGGCCTTGGCCGACGTGGTCACGAACGACGATCTGGAGCGGGCCGTCCAGCAGGTGGCCGACGCCCTCGAGGAGCGGCGTCCGGACTGAGCACGCCGCTTACAGCCAGCCCCGCCGCTTGAAGTAGCGGTACCCGACGATGGTGATGAGCGCCATGATCGACAGGGCGAAGGGGTAGCCCAACCGCCACTCGAGCTCGGGCATGTGCTCGAAGTTCATGCCGTAGATGCCCGCCACCAGAGCCGCGCCCAGGAGGATGGCGCCCCAGCTCGTCATCATCTTCATGACACGGTTCATCCGGTTGGACATGATGGCCAGCTGCGCATCCACGGCGTTGCCCAACAGCTCGCGCTGGCTGTCGATGAGGTCGATGGCCCGCAGCACGTGGTCGTACACGTCCTGGAGGTGCACCAGGGTGGGCTCGTCCACCCACTCCACCTCCCCGTGCAGCAGCGAGGCGACCACCTCGCGCAGCGGCACGACCCTCCGTCGGAACTCGAGGAGCTCGCGCCGCACGGCGAACAGGTCGCGCTGCATGGCCCGCTCGTCCTGCGCCTCCTCGGCGAAGATGCGCTCCTCGACCTCCTCGAGGCGGTCCTCGACCCGCTCCGTGCGGTCGAAGTAGCTGTCCACCAGCTCGTCCAGGACGACGTAGAGGAGGAACCCGGCGGTGGCGCCCTCGGACTTGGTGCGCTCGAAGCGGTCCCGGGCCGAGTCGACGGGCCAGGCCTGGCCGGCGTCGTTGGTCTCCCGCACGCTCACCACCCAGGTCCGGCCCACGAACAGGTCCACCTCGGAGAGGTCACAGGAGTAGGCCACCACGAAGGCGTGCGTGGGGTACTGCTCGAGCTTGGGTCGCTGTCGGTGCTTGCGGGCGTCCTCGATGGCCAGGGGGTGCAGTTCGAACTCGGCCTGCACGCAGGCCAGATCCTCGTCCGTCGGGTCGACCAGGTCCACCCACACGAGACGGCCGTCCCGGCCCACCATCTCGGAGATCCGGCTCGGGTCGTCGACCTGCTCGACGCCCTCGCCGGGACGGTAGGCCCGCACCGAGATCATGGCTGCCGCCCCCGGGGAAAGGTCATCGGGCAACGGTAGCCTTGGCCCCCGTGAAGCCGACCTGCCCGCTCGTGGCCATCCCCACCTATCACCTGCCGGCCGGTCGGGTGCTCGGCTGGATGCGCGGCGGCTACGCCGTTCCGGACGGCTACGTCGCCGCCGTGGAGCGAGCCGGTGCCCTGCCCGTCCTGCTGCCGCCGGCGGATGGGCCGCCGGCCGAGGAGGTGCTGCTCGCCTTCGACGCCCTGCTCCTGGCCGGCGGCGGCGACGTCGAGCCCGCTCGCTACGGTGCCCAACCCCACCCCCAGGTGTACGGCGTCGACTCCGTCCGCGACGAGGCCGAGCTGGCCCTCGTCCGGGCAGCCATGGAGCTGGGCCTTCCCACACTGGTGATCTGCCGCGGCCTGCAGGTGCTCAACGTCGCCCTCGGGGGCTCGCTGTACCAACACCTGCCGGAGCTGGAGGGGATGGACCTGCACGGGCACCCCCGCGAGACTGCCTCGGTCGTCCACGACGTCAAGGTGGCGCCCGGTACGCGCTTGGCCGACGCCTGTGCCAGCGAGGTGCTGCGGTGCACCTCGCACCATCATCAGGGCATCGACCGCCTGGGGGACGGCCTGGGCGTCGTGGCCATGAGCGGTGACGGGCTGATCGAGGGGGTGGAGCCGGCCGACGCCGACGCGCCCTGGCTCGTCGGCGTCCAGTGGCACCCCGAGCTCACAGCCGCCGAGGACCCCTTCCAGCAGGCGCTCTTCGACGGTTTGGTGGCCCAGGCGCGAGCCCGGTGCGGGACCCGGACCGGTCAGCTGCGATAGGCGGGCTCAGCGATGGCATGGGAGCAGGGCGAGGCTCCGGGCGGTTCTCCCGGCAGCGACCAGCGGCTGTGCCTGCTCAGCGTGCACGCCCACCCGGACGACGAGTCGTCCAAGGGGGCCGGCACCGTGGCGCGCTACCACCGCGAGGGTGTGCACACCGTGCTCGTGTGCTGCACGGGAGGCGAGGAAGGCGACATCCTCAATCCGGCGATGGATCGGCCCGAGGTCCGGGAGAACCTCCACCGGGTCCGCATGGAGGAGCTGGCCCAGGCCACCACGATCATCGGCTACGACGAGGTCGCCATGCTGGGGTACCGCGACTCCGGCATGCCCGACACCCCGGCCAACCAGCGGCCGGACTGCTTCGCCCGGGCCGACCTGGACGAGGCGGTGGGCCGACTGGTGCGCGAGATCCGCCGCACCCGGCCTCAGGTGGTGATCACCTACAACGACGACCAGAAGGGCTACCCGCATCCCGACCACCTGCGGGTCCACGACCTCTCCGTGGTCGCCTTCGACCGGGCCGGCGACCCGGACGCCTATCCCGACCAGGGCCCGCCGTGGCAGCCCAGCAAGCTCTACTACTCGGTGTGGTCGAGGGCCCGGATGCTGGCCATCCACGAGAAGTTCCTGGAGCTGGGCTTGGAGTCGCCCTTCGACGAGCGGTGGACGAAGCGGCCCTCCCAGGACGACCGCATCACCACGCGCATCCACATCGCCGAGTACGACGACGTCCGGCGCCAGGCCCTGCTGGCCCACGCCACCCAGATCGACCCCACCTCGCCGTTCTGGTTCGGCTTGCCGCCGGAGGTGGCCCGCACCGTGCATCCCTACGAGGACTACGTTCTGGCCCGCACCCTGGTCGAGACCTCCCTCCCCGAGGACGACCTGTTCGCTGGCCTGCGTTCCTCGGCCGGCCCGGCCGCGCCAATGGGTGCCCCGCTAGATTCGCCGCTGTCCGAACGGCGCTGACAAGGGAGCCCGCATGTCGAAGTGGCTGACGCAGGAGTGGCTCGACGAGTACAAGACGCTGGCCGAGAGCCAGCCCGAGCGCCCCGGGGCTTCGGCCCGGATGCAGTACGTCATCGCCGGCGGACCACAGGGCGACATCAAGTACTACTGGGTGCTCGAGAACGGCAAGCTCCTGGAGGCCCAGCTGGGCGAGATGCCCGACCCCGAGATCACCCTCACGCTCTCCCTCGAAGACGCCATGAAGATCCAGCAGGGCGAGCTCGACGCCAACGCCGCCTTCATGCAGGGACGGATCAAGGTGGCCGGCAACATGGCCAAGCTCATGTCGCTGCTGCCGCTCACCAACTCGCCGGAGTACAAGCAGCTCCAACAAGAGGTGCGCCAGGTCACCGAGTACTGACCCCACTCCGGAGCGGATCGTTTGGCCAATCCGCCGGCCGTGATGGCACCGTAGAGCCACGGTGGCACTGACGCTGAAGGACGCCAGCGATGCCGCATTGGTCGTCGCCATCGGTCGATGGCGCCAAGATGCCCTGGCCGAGGCCTACCGTCGCCACGCCGGAGCGGTGTTCGCGCTGGCTCGGCGCGTCCTGGCCGACCTGGTGGCGGCCGAGGAGG
>JALYHF010000054.1 GCA_030776745.1 Actinomycetota bacterium
ACCTCAGGTGGACGATCGTGGTCAGGTAGTCGTCCGCCCACCGAGCGAAAGTCGTCCGAGCAAGCCGGGGGTCGACCCAGTCTCCTCGCCGGACGTCGGTCTCCACTTCCTTGGACCAGAGTGCCGCCGCGGTCTTCGTCGCGAAGGTCCGGGCGTGCATCGTCCCCTTGGCGTCCCGATAACGGGCCTCCCACGCTCCACTCGGCTTTCTACGGATCGACGCCATGGCGCGCCTCCTCGGCTCCTTTGGAGGAGAGGAGGGCTGCGGGGTAGCGCACCAGCCCCGAGTGCGACACTGCCAAGCGTAGAGGGCGTCGGGGAATGACGTGAGCGACTGGACAGCCTGCGCCGGCGTCTTCGTCGCCGCCTCCTGCGTTGACGCTCCGCAGGACGGCCGCTTGCACCCTGGCAACGGTCACGCCCACCGATGTGGCGAGGGCCCTCACGCCTCCACTCCTGCCAGCCGCTCACCGGTGGTGAACCCTCTACATCCAAACGTTGCCTTCACTGCTCTCTAGGCCCGTTGGGAGGGCCATATCTGACGCGAAGTCGAGGATTTCTCCCGTGGCCGGTTAGGCCGGACACGGCTGGCAGATGTGGTCAGCCCTGCCAGATTCCCCATTGCCTCAAGGCTCCAAGGCTGGCCGCCAGAGCAGCCAGCCCTCCATTGACCGCCAGTGACCGCTAAATACCGGCCACTACAAACGTCCCGCTAAAGTCCTTTACACCGTCGCCCGAAGCTGCTCCAATCCCGGAAAATCTCGAACACGATTGCAAGCCCTCCCGGGCTTGCGCCTCGCAGGAGGCGGGATGGCCTGGTTCCGGATGATGGGTCTCGACTCGGTCGCCTACCACCGCGACACCGTGCTGGGCCGCGGCGACGACTACGCCGGGCAGGCGCTCAGCTACTACGCCTCGAGGGGCGAGACGCCGCTGGAGTGGGGTGGGCACCTGGCCGAACGGCTCGGGCTACAGGGAGCGGCGGAGGAGGCGGCCTACGACGCCATCTACGGGCCAGGCGGTGCCCGTGACCCCCACCTCGGGACACGGCTGGTGGAGACGAAGCGGCCGGGGATCGAGCTGGTGGTGGCCGCCCACAAGTCGGTGACCGTGCTCGGCCTCATCGGCCTGGCCGAGGACATGCACGCCATCCTCGACGCCGAGACCGACGCCACCCTGGCCTTCCTCGACGAGTGGTTCGCCCATCAGGGCGGCCGCCGGGGCCAGGCCCAACGCCGCACCCACACCACCGGGCTGGTGTGGGCCCGCACCCGCCACGCCACCTCCCGGGCCGGCGACCCCGCCCTTCACGACCACGTGCTCATCGCCAACCTCACCGAGATGCTGGACGACCGGGGCGGCTGGAAGGGCCTCGATACCGCCGGCTTCCGCGACTTGGTCCATGCCGCCACCATGGCCGGACGCCTCGCCGCCGCCGAGAAGGCGGTCGAGCTGGGCTACGCCATCAGCGCTGATCACGGCCCCTCCGGCAAGCTCGACCACTGGGCCATTGCCGGCATCCCCACCGCCGTCACCGATGCGTTCTCCAAGCGGTCGAGCGAGATCGACGCCGCCTTGGAGGCGACCGGGTTCCGCTCGCATCGGGCCCGGCGCATCGCCGCCTACAACAGCCGCGATCCCAAGGGCGACGAGTCCCCCGACTCGCTCCTCGTGCGCTGGCTGGGCGAGCTGGATGGCATCGACTGGCCGGCCCGCAAGATCACTCAGCGCCTCACCCTCGTCAACAACCGTCACCACCAGCCGCTGCGCACCCTCACCGATCCCGAGCGGGCCCAGCTAGTGCGCGACCTCATCGGCCCGGATGGGCCGTTGGCCAAGCGCAAGGCGTTCACCCGACCCGACGTGATCCGCCTGGCCGGCCCGCTCCTGTACGGCTGCCCCGCCGACGAGCTCGACCGGCTCGTCGGCGCCGTGGTCCAGCACCCCGAGGCCATCCCACTGGTGGGCCAGCCCGGTGCCCGTGGCCGGGCCTGGGTCGCCGCCTCGGTGCTCGCTACCGAACACGCCGTCGAGGCCGTCGCTGACCGTCTCGCCCAGCGCACCACCGCCGCCGCCGTCGACCCGGCCACGGTTCAGCGAGCGCTCGCCGGAAAGGAGGCGGCGTTCGGCTGCCGGCTCACCGACGGGCAGCGGCAGGCGGCCGAGGCGGTCGCCACCTCCGGGCGAGGCCTCGACCTCATCGTCGGCGTGGCCGGCTCCGGGAAGACCACCGCCCTCGAGCTTGTGCGGTCCGCCTACGAGGCCGGCCACTACCGGGTCCTCGGCGCCGCCATCAGCGGCCAAGCCGCTCGCGCCCTCCACGACGAGGCCGGGGTCGACGGCCGCACCATCGCCTCCGTCGTGTGGCGGCTCGAACACGGTCAGCTCGCCCTCGACGACAGCACCGTGGTGCTGATCGACGAAGCCGGCATGGCCGACGACCGGGCCATGCTCAAGCTCCTCGCCGCCATCGACGTGGCCGGGGCCAAGGCCGTCGTCATCGGCGACCACCACCAGCTCGGCGCTGTAGACCCCGGCGGCGGCCTCGAGGCCCTCATCAGCCGCCACGGCGATGCTGTCTATGTCCTCGACGAGAACATCCGCCAACGAGATCCGGGCGAGCGAGCCGCGCTCGAGCAGCTCCGAAGCGGCCGGGTCGCCGCCGCCGTCGACTGGTACGGCCAGCACAACCGGCTCGTCACCGCAGCTGCCAGGGACGACGCCCTCGCCGCCGCCGTCGACGCCTGGGAGGCCGACCTGCGCGCCGGCCACGACACCGCCCTGCTCGCCTGGCGCCGCCGCGACGTCGCCGAACTCAACCAGCAAGCCCGGGCACGCCGCATCCAAGCAGGTGCGATCGTCGGCCCGGAGATCGAAGCGCCGGCCGGGAGGCGCTACGCCGCCGGCGACCGCGTCGTCACCCTCGCCCCCTCAGGCGACGGCCGCTACGTCACCAGCGAACGAGCGACCGTGGCCGCCGTCGGAGCGGAGTCTCTGACCGTCCGCTTCGACGACGGCCGGCACGAGATCCTCGCTGGCGACGAGCTGGGCGCCGACCGGCTCGACCACGCCTACGCCGTCACAGTCCACCGCATGCAAGGGGCCACCGTCGACCGCGCCCACGTCTTCGCTGACGGCGGCGGCCGAGAGCTCGCCTACGTCGCCATGAGCCGGGCTCGCGACACCACCCACCTCTACCTGGCCGCCGACGACCGCGACCAGGCGGTCGAGGACCTCACCGCCGAGTGGAGCGTCGATGGCCGGCAGCGCTGGACGCTCGACATCGACCGGCCGGCCGCACCAGGGCAGCCGACTCGCCCGGACCTCGCCCGCCGGACGGCTCAGGTCGTCCGTCTGGCCCAACTGCAGGCCGAACGTGACGCCGTCGCCGCCGTCGTACCCGAAGCCACCCGCCGCCTCGAAGCCCTCGAACTCAGCCTCCGCCTGCAGCGGCTCGAGGCAGAAGCCCCACAGCGGCAGCGCGGACTTGGACTGGCCTGATCATCAGGTGTCGGGTAGGGGACATGAGCGGAATTCCGGAGCGACATTCGAGACTGCGCGAATCCATTCCCGGCACCACTGGAGCGCCGCTGGAGAGCAGCTCCGTCGGCATTATGGGCGCTCGAACCACACCCTGCCGGTTACTTCACGCCTACTTCACGCGCGAGCGGATCTCTTGCCGCGGCTGACCTTCGAGACCTGGATCCCCCTTCGCGACTCGTGCTCACGTGGGCTTGACGGCAAGGTAGGCAAAGCGCGACAAGCGACCCTCAAGGGCCAGTGTTTCAGCGGTGCGCAGAACCTGCTGATGCGCCTCATGCGTCCTTGTGTCCTCAAGCTCTAGGAGCGCCTCGGCACGGGCTGCGCGCGCCCTCCAACGCCGACCGGACAGGACGGCCAGGCTCTTGGTCAGATCCTCCGAGATGTCGAGC
>JALYHF010000055.1 GCA_030776745.1 Actinomycetota bacterium
TCACAGGCCAGTCTCAGTACATGAACGCCGGTCGGGAATCCCGACCGGCGTTCATGCTGGTGCCCGCGGTGCAGCGCTCCGGTTCTACGGGACGGTGCCCTTCACCTCGAGCTTGATGCCATCCATCCGCATCGCGGCATCAGCGGACGACGGGAGGCGAGCCCCCGTCCGGCGGCACGGTGTAGGTGAGGTGCAGGCGAATGTTCGAGATCCACGAATAGCAGCTGGTGCTGTCCTCGCCACTGAGGTCGTCGAGGGAGGGCCCGCCTGCCAGGAGGAAGCCGAAGGGCGGCAGCGCTGAGCCGCCAAGTGGGGCCCTCCGCGTGTACTGGTCGCGATAGTCCTCGCTCACGTCCCACTCGCGGGGCGTGAGCCGCCGTACTCCTGGGGGGGTGATGTACGGGATCAGGCCCGGCGGGGCGTCGTTGATCCAGTCCACCGTCGGCATCCTAAGTGCCCCGACGCAGCCGGCGGGCTTCTGCTGCGAGAACCCGGTCCCACTTCTCCAGCAGGGGATCTGCCTGACCCCGAATGCCTCGGTCACGTAGCATCCTTGGCCCTCGGCCTCGTCGTAGGTCAACACGGCCCGGTTGATGTCCTTCACCGGGACCTCGTCCAGGGGCCCGGTGTCGAAGAGCACGGCGGTCTCAACGACGGACGCGTGGCAGGGATCGCTGTTGGTGAGCTCGAGCTGCCCCCAGCCGACCCAGAAGTCCTGCGCCGGGCCCGGCCCGGGAGCGAGCGTGCAGGAGTCGCTCAAGGCCCTGGAGTCGAACGCCTGCAGCGACCGGCCTACCTGCAACACCAGGGTGTGCGTGCCCGGGCGCAGGTGCTCGGGGATTTCGGTCAGCGGGCCCTGGTCGCACACGACCGCGTTCGTGCCCCCTTGGAGCGCCGTCGGGCACGCCGCCCAGGCCCTGTTCTGGAGCTTCCACATCAGCTTGACATCCCCGGCCCCGTCGGTCGTGACGAGCGCCAGCTCGGCCTGCCCCGGGTAGAACGCCGCGGCCAGGGATGAGCCCGACGCCGCGAAGCCGGCCGGCGCCGGGAAGAACGGCGGCTTCCAGGCGCCGTTGTGCTCCTTCCAGATCCCTCGCACCGAGCCATCATCGCCTACCGCGAACACCTCGAGCTGCTCGTTCAGCGGCTGGTAGGCCACCGTCAGTGGCCCCCCGGGCTCCCCGAAGCCGGCCTGCAGGCCGACCGGCGGGTTCCAGGCGCCATTCTGGGCCTTCCAGATCACGTTCACGGTGCCGTCGCGGTCGACCACGAACAGCTCCACCTGGTTGTTCGGCGGATAGAACGCCCCGGTAATGTGCGCGGCCGACGGCGCGAAGCCGGCCGGCGCCGGGAAGAGTGGCGGCTTCCAGGCGCCGTTGTGCTCCTTCCAGATGCCCCGCACCGAGCCATCATCGCCAACCGCGAACACCTCGAGCTGCTCGTTCAGCGGCTGGTAGGCCACCGCCAGCGGCGCCCCGGGCGCCCCGAAGCCGGCCTGCAGGCCGACCGGCGGGTTCCAGGCGCCATTCTGGGCCTTCCAGATCACGTTCACGGTGCCGTCGCGGTCGACCACGAACAGCTCTAACTGGTTGTTCGGCGGGTAGAACGCCGCCGCCAGGTGCGCGCCCGGCGGCGCGAAGCCGCCTCCGGTCAGCGTGAACGGCGGCCTCCAGGGACTGTTCTGGGCCTTCCAGATCCCCTTCACGGCCCCGTCGCCGCCGACCGTGAACACCTCGAGCTGCTCGTTGAGCGGGTAATACGCCGCCGCCAGCGGCGCCCCAGGCGGTGCGAAGCCCGGAGCGGTCAGGGCGACGGCGGAGTGCCAGGGTTCGCCCTGCGCCTTCCAGAGGACGTTCAGCGCGCCGTTCCCGTCGAGGAAGAACACCTCGAGCTGCTCGTTGGGTGGGTAGTACGCCGCAGCCACCGAGCGCCCCTCGCCGACCGCCGCCCGCAGGCCGGCCCACTCGGCGGACCTGTCCGGCGACGATGCCACGGTCATGTCTGGTGACGACAGCACGGCCCGGTCTGGTGATGACGTTACGGGCCGGGGCGACGCGCCCACGGCCGTCGCGGGTGACCAAGCCAGCACCACCGCGAGCGCCAGGAACGGCACGGCCCAGCGCATCACCCAGCGCGGTCCGAAGCTGTCGGTCGTACTCCGTCCACCGCTCCTCATCTCCACTCTCCGACTGACGGTGCTCATCGCGGATCTCCTTTTCGGGGCCCACGGGTGCGCACGGACCCTCCCGTCATGAACGGCCGCGCCGCGACGCAGTTCGTCCCGGCTGCGCCCAGCCTACGGCACGGCGCGTATGCCGCACCCCCGTGCTAGTACGGGCTTTCGGTACGGGCTTTTCGCGCCTGGCACCCCCGCGGAAGTAAGGGCTCTCGGAACGGCCTTTTCGCGCCTCCACCGGCCGGATCCGGCAGGCGGCACCACTCGGCAGCCGGCGTTTAGGCCTGATGTCCTCCCACCGGCACACGAGAAATAGACCTGGCGCACCTGGGTAGTCGAGGCCCGCTCATAAATCGCGGGCCGCCTCAGAGCGGTGTCCGGGGCGGCCGGGTGTGCCTACCATGGGGTTGTCACACCCGACCATGGAGGCACGCCCATGGTACCGCAGGTTTCGTTGCTCGTCGTGCTGGTCGATCTCGTCGACGCCCGCGCCGGGACCATCTGGTGGGGCTGGGTCCCGACCATGAAGGCCGCCGACCTGCAGCCGGTGGTGGCCGAGCTGCGCGCGGGGCCTGCTCGACGCGCCGGTGTGGGACGGCGCCCCGAGCCACGCCGACGCCACCGTCCGCGCCGTCGGCCTGTCGCTGGTCGCGCTGCCACCGTCCAGCCCGGAGCTGAACCCGGCCGAGCGGCTCTTCAAGGAGGTCCACCGCCGCGTGGAAGGGACGGTCTACCCTACCCTCGACGCCAAGGTCGCCGCCGTCCAGACCTTCCTCGAGGAGCTCGCCGCCGCCCCGGCCCGCGTCCGACGCCTGTGCGGCTGGGACTGGCTCCTCGAGGCCCACCATGCCCTCCTGGCACCCTCCGAGGAAGCGGCGTGACCAGATGGAATTGGTATAACTCGGTCCCTACATATAGTGGGGACTCGCCAGACTCCACCTCTTCGGCTCGCCCCGCCGCCCGGCGCGGCACAATCTACAGGCGCGACGGTGGCGCCCTGTAGCACCGTCAGTTCGGTGTCCTCGAAATCAAGGATGGTCAATAGTCCCCGACAACCCCTTACTCATGAGCAATGCTCGTCTACCTGTTCGGTCGCCTCCCACTGGACAATCCCGGTGCGGCGGACAATTCTGGGCAGATCCAGCATCACTGGACGTCGCCCGGTCGGCCCTCGTATATTGGGGCTAAGAGCTTGATCGTCCCGCCGGTCCCGCAGCCGCCCCATTCGGAGTAGGCGCGCCATCGGCCCCGTACGGTGAGAGCCACAGGCCGGCGATGCACGATGAACATGCGGGGCGATCCGAACCCGGGCCAATTCCGGATGAGGGCCAGTCTGCCGCGGGCAATGTCACGCGGCTGCGCACGGGTGAGGACGGGCGGCGAGCGGCCGGCTCGGTATTGCCCACGCCCGGGAAACACGGCAACAACTTGCCGGCCACGTTTGCCAGCTTCGTGGGGCGGGAGCGCCAGCTCGAGCAGGTGGGCCAGTTGCTGGAGTCTCGCCGTCTCGTCACGCTGGCCGGCGCGCCGGGCGTCGGCAAGACTCGCCTGGCCCTTCGGCTCGCCGAGCTGCTCCTCAGTCGCTTCGCGCACGGGGCGTGGCTCGTCGAGTTCGCCCAGGTCTTCGAGCCGACGCTCGTGCCGGCGACGACCGCGCGGGCGCTCGGCGTGCGCGAAGAGGGGCGGCCGCCGGTCGAAGCGCTGCTCCAGGAACTGCGCGACCGCGAGCTGCTGGTCGTCCTGGACAACTGCGAGCACCTGCTCGATGCCTGCG
>JALYHF010000056.1 GCA_030776745.1 Actinomycetota bacterium
CCGGCCACGGCTTCGACGATGGCGAGGTTGTTCTCGTAGCCCGGGTACTCGCGCCTCATGTCGACCAGCGGGTCGTGGGGGTTCCTCTCCTGGACCACGGATGGCTTGCCGAAGACCACGCGCGCCCCCTTGGCCTGGAGGTAGTACGCGGCCCAGATGTCGTCCATCCGTCCCACATGCGGGAAGAGGAAGTAGTCCTTGAGCCAGTTCGACGTGAGGAATGTGTTCTGGGAGTTGAAGGGGCTGATGGCGTTGGAGGCGATGGGAAAGAGGGCGGGCTCGAACTTGCAGTCGGGGGCGAACTGCATGCGGCAGATGGCGTCGATGTCAGGGTCGCCGTCCCAGAAGTCGGCCTGCACGTCGGCCCGCACGACCTCTCGGGACCGGCGCTCGTACTCCCTGCTGGCCAACAGGGGCAACGGGTACCCCCGGTGCCAGAGCAGCGGGTGGTTGGTGGCGCCGATGGGGTCGAAGGCGGGCAAGGACGTGGTGAAGACGTTGGCCTCGACATCGGTGCCGACGAAGAGGTCGCTGCCCCAGCCCTCGTACGGGACGTTGTCGTCGTCGACCACCGCCACGGTCTCGGCTCCCATCCGATGGGCCACGAGGAAGCCGAAGTTCCGGCGCTGGATGGAGTTCCACCCGATGAGGTCGGAGAGGGTCTTGTCGATCCCCTCCTGCTCGGCCGGCCCGAGGTAGGTGCCCTTCTCGAGGGAGTAGTCCTCCGGCGTCTTGCGGTCTCCGACCACCACGAGGTGCCACCCGGGGAGCGAGTCGAACAGCCGCACCGCCCGGGTGGGCGGGTTGATGGTGGTGGTGACGATGACGCCCGTCATGCGCCGCCCACGGCCGGGCGTGGCCGCAGGATGCGGGAGCGAGGTTGGAAGCGCTCGACGAGGAGGGTGCGGAGGTAGCGGGCCTGCGTCGACAAGGAGTTCTGGGACTCGCCCTCGCGCCGCGGCGTCCAGAAGGTGGGGACCTCGACCACCTCGACGCCGAGCCGCAAGGGCTTCAGCACCGTCTCCAACAGGAACTCGTGACGCAGGCCCTCCCAGTTGATGGCCTGCACGAGGGCCGTGGGGAAGAGCCGGTACCCGAAGGTGGCGTCGGTGAGGGCCGTCCGGTAGATCAGCGACGTCAGCCGCTGGAAGACCCAGTTGGCGGCCACGCGAACAGGCCCGTAACCGGAGAAGCCGCCGCCGGAGGCCCATCGCGAGGCGGTGACGACGACCTGCGGCTGCTTCTTGGCCACCTCGATGAAGGCCGGCACCACGGCAGGGTCCGTCTCCAGGTCACTGGCCATCATGATGACGTGGCTGGCGGTGGCCAGCTCGAAGGCCTCCCGCATGGCGCCGCCCAGGAAGGGCAGGCGCTGGTGGTGGATGCGCAGCCGCCCGCCGAACTGGGCGTCGAGGGCGCGGCACCGGGCCAGGCTCTCGGGCGTGGTGCGGTCGCACACCACGACCAGGACCTCGGCGATGTCGGGGTCGCTCGTCGCCTTGAGCGCCAGCGCCGTCTCGTCGAGGGAGTCGGTCTCGGTCACCGCCGGCAGGATGACGGTGACGCCCGAGAACTCTTCGGTGGGGGGGACCACGGCGGCAGCACAGTAGCCGGAGCCCGTTCCCGCCGCCCTCCTCGGCTCGGCCGCTTCACGGGCTCCAGCGCCGTCTCCGGCGGCCGATGCCAGGGGCAGTCTCTTGGCCCTGCCCACGCGGACGGCGGTGTCGGCCAGGGCCAGCATCTCCTCGTCGCCAGGGCTGTCGCCGTAGGCGTAGACCAAGGAGGCGTCGCTGCCCATCCATGCCCGCAGGCGGGCGACCTTCTCGGGGCCTCGGCAGTTCCAGCCCTCGATCCTGCCCGTCAGCCGCCCGTCCGGGCCGACCTCGAGGCGGGTGGCGAGGGCGGCGTCGAATCCCAGGCGCCGGGCCAGGGGGGCGACGTAGATCTCCGGCGAGGCCGAGACGAGCACGAGCTCGTGCCCGGCCCTTCGGTGCCAGTCGACCCGCTCTCGCACCCAGGGCCGGAGCCGGCGGGCGACGACCAGGCCGGCGAAGCCCTCCGCCGTTGCTTGCAGCGGGCCGGCCTCCCGCCCGCCGAGGAGGCGGGCGAGGAGGGCCTCCTTGGCGTCGTGACGAGAGCCGGCGAGCAGGGCGCGCCCGATCCGCGGGGATTGGCCCAGGACCGCCATCGACGTCCGGGCCGCGCCACACGCCCGGAGCAGGAACGGCAACAAGGTGTCGCTTCGTGTGAGCGTGCCGTCGAGGTCGAAGGCGACGACGGGACGGGCCAACCTGCCTACACCTTGAGCCGGCGGAAGACCGGCCGGGGGAGATGGCGGACGGCGGACATGAGGTAGCGCAGCGCCGGCGGGGCCCACGCCTCCTCGGCGCCGCTTCGAAGGGCCCCCACGATGACGTCGGCCACCTTCTCCGGCGTGGTGGACATCGGCACCGAGGGCATGCCGGCGGTCATCTTGGTGTGCACGAAACCAGGGCGCACGATGAGCACCTTGGCGCCGGAGCCCACCAGGCTGTCGCCCACCCCCTGGAAGAAGGCGTCGAGGCCGGCCTTGGACGACCCGTAGACGAAGTTCGAGCGCCGGGCCCGCTCGCCGGCCACCGAGGAGAGCACGACGAGGCGGCCGTGGCCCTGGCGGCGCAAGTGGGCGGCCACGTGCAGGCCGACGGAGGCGGCCCCGACGAAGTTGGTCCGCAGCAGGGCTACGGCGGCCTCCGGGTCGGCCTCGGCCTGCTCCTGTTGGCCCAGGACGCCGAAGGCCAGGAGGACGACGTCGATGTCGCCGACGCGGGTGAAGACGCCGTCGACGAAGGCGGCGTGGGACGCGGTGTCGTCGGCGTCGAAGGGCACCGCCTCCACCCGCTCGGCGCCCAGCCCGCGAAGCTCGGCGGCGGCTTCCTCGAGCCGGTCGACGTTGCGGCCGGCCAGGACGACGGTTCGGGCCCGGTCGGCGACCATGCGCCGGACGGTGGCCATGGCGATGTCGGAGGCCCCGCCGAGGACGAGCACGGACTGCGGAGAGCCCAAGCCGTCGTTCACCCGAGGCTGCCCGGTTCGAGGAGCGCCAGCCGGCGGGCCAGGTCGGATCGCAGCACGCCCTCAGGGTCCACCTTGGCCTGGACCCGGCGCCACTCGGCCAGGCGGGGGTACATGGCCGGCACCAGCTCCGGGCGCATGCGGGCGTCCTTGGCCAGGTACACCCGCCCCTGCGCTTCGGCCACCAGCTCGTCGAGGCCGTCGAGCAGCGGGCCGAGGCCCGACGGACCCACCGGCAGGTCCAGCGCGAGGGTCCACCCCGGCGCCGGGAAGGACAGGGGCCCGGCGTTGGCCTCCCCGAAGCGCTTCAGCACGGCCAGGAACGAGGCGCACCCCGCCGCGCTCAGCCGTTCGATGGCGCCGCGCAGGGTGTCCTCGGCGCCGAAGGGCACCACGAACTGGTACTGGACGAACCCCCGGGCGCCGTACAGCCGGTTCCAGGCCCGCACGCCGTCGAGAGGGTGGAAGAAGGCATGCAGCGGCATCACGCGGGACCGCTCCAGGCGCGGCGCCTTGCGGAACCACAACTCGTTGAACGCCCGCACGGTCAGACGGTTCAGCAGTCCGCTGGGCACCCAGGGCGGGGCGCTGGCCACGGTCCTCGGGGCGAAGGCCAGGGCGCTCGGGCGCTCCCGGGGGGCCAGCTCGTCGAGGCGGGCGTGGCGGCCGCGGGTGAGGACCGAGCGGCCCAGGGCGGCGCCCCGGGCCACGCAGTCGATCCACGCCACCGAGTACTGGTAGCGGTGGTCGCCCTCCTCCATGCGGGCCAGGGCGTCGTCGAGGTCCCGGGCCCGCTCGGTGTCGACCGCGACCGAGGCGGTCTCGACCGCCTGCAGCCGGATGGTGGCGTCGAGGACCACGCCCGTGAGGCCCATGCCGCCGGCAGTGGCCCAGAACAGGTCGGGCTCGGCGTCGGCCGTGACGTCCACCCGGCCGATGGGGGTGCGCAGGGCGAAGCGCTCGACGTGGTTGCAGAAGCTGCCGTCGACGTGGTGGTTCTTGCCGTGGATGTCGGCGGCCAGGGCCCCGCCCACCGTGACGTGGCGGGTGCCGGGCGTGACCGGCACGAACCACCCGAGTGGCAGCAGGGCCCGCATGAGGAAGTCGAGGCTGGCGCCGGCGTCCACCGTGACCAGCCCCCGGGCGACGTCGATGGCGCGCACCCGGTCCAGACCGGTGGCGTCGATGACCCGCCCGCCGGCGTTCTGGGCGGCGTCGCCGTAGCTGCGGCCCAAGCCGCGGGCGATGACCCCTCGCCGGGGGGCGTCGTCGACGAGGGCCTCGGTCTCTTCGGGCGTGCGGGGACGGGCCACCTCGGCCCGGGAGGGCGCCGTGCGCCCCCAGCCGGTCAAGACCTCCTGGGGGGCAGGACCGGCACCACCGGGCGCCGGCTCAACGGACATGGACGCCGATGGCAAAGGTGGCCATCCACACCAGCCCCAGGACCTGCAACGAGCGGTCGCCCAGCACGATCTCCTCCGGTGCGCCACCTCTGCCGCCGTCGAGGAGGAGGGCGTAGCGCAGCACGGCCAGGACCAGCGGGATGATGGAGAGCTGGAACCACAGCGGCGCCATGGCGACGTCCGCCTTCTCGAAGGCCCACAGGCAGTAGGCGGCGATGGCCACGGCCGACGACACCGCCTGGACGTAGTGCAGGAAGCTCGACGAGTAGTCGCCCAGGGTCGACCGGTGGTGGCCGCCGTCGTCGCCCAGGTCGAGGTGCTCGGCGTGGCGCTTGCCGGCCACCATGAACAGCGAGCCGAACGAGGCCACGATCAGGAACCACTGGGAGATGGGCAGGTTCACGGCGACGCCGCCGGCGATGGCCCGCAGCACGAACCCGGACGCCACCGCGGCCAGGTCGATGACGGCGAGGTTCTTGAGCCAGAGGCTGTAGAGCGGCTGGAGGGCGACGTAGATGCCGATGATCAGCGCCAGCGGCCACCCGCCGAGGGCCAGGGCGCAGCCCACGCTGGCCAAGAGCAGCACGACGCCGATGGCCTTGGCCGGGCCGGTGGGCACCACTCCGGAGGCGATGGGCCGCCTTTGCTTGGTGGGGTGCAGCCGGTCCGCCTCCACGTCCAGCGCGTCGTTGAGGAAGTAGGTGCCGCTGGCGGCCACGCAGAACACGGCGAAGGCGGCGACGGCCCGCACCATCACCTCGCCGTCGGTGAGGGCGCCGGCCGCTCCTGGCGCGGCGAAGACCAGGAGGTTCTTGATCCACTGCCGGGGGCGGGCCGTGCGGAGGAGCCCGCCGGCCAGGCCCGGGGCGCCCCCTCCGCCCCTTCGGCGCCTCTCCCCGGACGCCGCTCGGAGCCCGACGCTCGTGGGCGTGCCCGTCGCCGGCCGGGCCCTGATCTCGGTGTCCTCGCTGGTCAAGGGTCTCTCGTTCCTCGCGGCAGCACCGCCGAGCGTGGTGGGTCCGCGACGCGGGATCGGGCTCAGGGTAGTCGGCCGGTCCGAGCGGGGCCTCGGGCGGTCAAGGCCCGTCCCTCCTCGGCCGACACAGAGCGCATGGATCTGTCGAAGGTCTTGGGCGAGTTCTACGACGAGGAGGAGGAGGGAAGGGACGAGCTGGCCTCCGCCCTGGCCGACGCCGTGGCCGAGCGGGGTCCGGGATCCGACGCCTCGGGGACCGAGCCCGAGCTGGAGCGGATGGCCTCGCCACCGGCGTCGGAGCGGCCCGCGGCGCCGGTCGACGCCGACCCGGAGCCGGAGGTCTCGGCGGGCGCCGACGACGAGCCCTCGGCGGGCGCCCGCCCCGCCGGCGCCACTTGGCCGGCGAGTGGCGTGCTGGCCGATGACGTGCTGGCCGATGACGTGCTGGCCGATGGCTACGCGGCGGGCCCGGCACTCTCGGCCCCGGACGATCCGTCCCCGCTCGTCGCCGAGCTGGCGGAGGCCGAACCGGCGTGGGGGGAGCCGCCCCCGTTGTGGCACCGCGGCGACGACGACGTCCTGCCCCACCGACGCCGTGGGCGTCGTCTCCGGCTGGGGCGCGGCGGCGGGCGATGAGCGGTTGAAGTCCGCCCGACGCGGGTAGCGATGGTGAAGCCGAAGGCAAGGAGGATCCACCGCATGAGCGATCAGAGTTTCCCCGACGAGGGCGACAAGACGGGCCAGACGGACCACGAGCAGCACCGGGCGCCGGGCGGGCAGGGCCGGGAAGCTCCGATGGCGCAGTACGGCGCCGATCACGCCGAGTACTCCGTGTTCGACGGGTCCGGCAACGAGAGCGTGGTGGCCGTCACCCAGAACGACGAGGGCACGATCGCCGAGGGGACCGGCCCCACCTCGGGCGACGCCCTGAAGGACGCGGCGCGCTCGGACAAGCTCGGCACGGACTTCAGCCCGGGCGTGCCCACCGAGCAGGGCGGGAACGCCTAGGCGGCTTCGCCCTCGGCGCCCTCGGCGCCGTGACGATCACCACGAGAGGCCCGGAGCGTCGGCTCCGGGCCTCTCGCGCGCCCGCGCCGTCCGCCACCGACTCAGAGGAAGCGAAGGTCGCCGCCCTCGTCGTCGTCGATGGCGCGGCCGCACGTCGGGCAGTACCACCTGACCTCCACCGTGGTGCCGCAGGCGGCGTGATGGAGGGCCTCGGCGTCCTCCGAGCGACCGGCGCCCCACTGGGCCAGCAGTCGAAGGGTGCCGGCCAGCTCCGCCCCCGCCGCCGTCAGCTCGTAGGCCAAGCGGGGCGGTCGCCGGCTGTACGGGCGGGCGGTCACCACGCCCTCGCGCTCCAGGTGCTTCAGCCGGTGGCTCAAGATGTTCGGGGCGATCCCGGGCAGGCCCTCGATGAGGTCGCTGAACCGGCGGGGACCTCCGAGCAGGGCGTGGACCACCAGCAGGGCCCAGCGGTCACCCACCCGGGACAGGGCGGCGTCGAGGGGGGAGGCCGCCCGGGCGTCAGCCATGCCTCCCATTGAAACCTGCCTCTCCTCCGGTTGCACACGCTCGCCCTCGGTTGTAACTTGCAAAGAACAAGTTACACAGGAGGACGAAGACGATGGCAGTGCTGGACGAGCTGGCTCAGGCCACCTCCGACGTGATCGAGAAGGTGGGCGGCGCCGTGGTGGGCGTCGGGACCGGGTGGGGCCTCGGGTCGGGCGTCGTCGTGGGCGAGGGGCTGGTGCTGACCAACGCCCACAACGTTCGGGCCGGCGAGGTCGCCGTCACCTTCTCCGACGGGCGGCGGGTGGCGGCCTCGGTGGCCGGCGTGGACGTGGACGGGGACCTGGCCGTCCTCGCCACTGACACGGCGGGGGCGAGGCCCATCGAGTGGGCCGGGGGCGCGGTGGCGCCGGGGGCCCCGGTGTTCGCGCTGGCCAACCCGGGCGGGCGGGGCCTCAGGGTCACCCTCGGCCTGGTGACCGCAGCCGGACAAGCGTTCCGGGGGCCCAGGGGGCGGCGCATCACGGGCAGCCTCGAGCACACCGCTCCCCTCGCCAAGGGGTCCTCGGGGGGGCCGGTGGTCGATGCCGCCGGCCGCTTCGTCGGCGTCAACACCAATCGGCTGGGAGAGGGCTTCTACCTCGCCCTGCCCGCCGACGCCGAGCTCGAGGCGAAGGTCGCCAGCCTCGGACGGGGGGAGTCACCGACGCGGGTCCACCTCGGCGTCGGCCTGGCCCCGCCTCGGGCCGCTCGCCAGCTGCGCCGGGCGGTCGGGCTCCCCGATCGGGAGGGCGTGCTCGTGCGGGCGGTGGAGGAGGACAGCGCCGCGGCGGAAGCCGGCCTGCGCACCGGGGACCTGATCGTCGAGGCCGCCGGCCGGCCCCTCGCCACCCCCGACGACCTCCACGAGGTCCTGGAGGGACTCGACGCCGGTGGGTCGCTCGAGCTCACCGTGGCCCGGGGTGCCGAGGACGTCGCCGTCACCGTTCGCTTCGGCGCCGGTGCCCCGCCAACCGAGGGCAGCCGCTGACGCCGGCGGGTTGACCTCGCCCAGCCCCGGCGTCAGGACGCCGGCTGGCCCATCTGCTCGGTGAGCCAGTCGGCGGCGTCGCTGAGCTGCTCGTCGGAGACCTCGTGGCCGGCGTCGTACCAGTGCAGCTCGACCTCGGCGCCGGCCGAGACGAGGAGCTCCACCAGCTCCTCGTACTGGTCCATGGTGACGCCTGGGTCGGAGCGGCCGTAGCCGCAGAAGAACGCCTTGTCGGCGAGGAGCTTGCCCTCGGCCGTCGCAAAGGGCGGGGCCCCGTTGAGCAGCACGCCACCGGCCACCGCATCGGGATGGTCGAGGGCCAGGGCCGCCGCCATGACGGCGGCGTGGGAGAAGCCGAACACCCAGACCCTCGCCGGGTCCAGATCGAAGGCCTGGCAAGCGGCGGCGACGAAGCCGGCCAGCTCCTCGGCCCGCCGGTGCAGGTCGTCGGGGTCGTAGGACCCGTCCTCCCGTCGCCGGAAGTACCTGGCCAGCCCACCGTCGTCGACCTTCCCCTGGGGACGCAGCACGGCGGCCGCGCCCCCGGCCAGGTCCACCACGGGGAAGTCCTCGTCCTCGTTTCCCCCGCCTTCGTGCAGCAGCAGCAGGGCTGGCGCCGGCGAGGCGGCACCGGGGCCGGCCGGCTGGTACCGATAGGAGAAGCCGAGGTCGGGGTCAGCCATGGTCGGGACCCTCGGTCGGGGGGCGGGCGTCGCTCACGGCCACGAGGACTCCATGGACGGGCACAGGACCATCTCCCGCAGCTCGCAGCCGGGGGGCTGGCGCAGGGCGAAGACGACGGCCGCGGCCACGTCCTCCGGTCGGTTGAGCTTGGCGTCGGCAGGCGGCCGGTAGCGCTCCTCGCGGTCGTCGAAGAAGGCCGTCTGCATCCCGCCCGGCACGAGCAGGGTGACCCCCACCCGTCCGGCCGTCTCGGCGGCCAGGGCTCGGGTGAAGCCCACCACGCCGAACTTGCTGGCGCAGTAGGCGGTGGCGTCGGGCAGGGCTCGGAGGCCGAGCGTGGACGCCACGGTCACCACCTTGCCCCCGGCCGCCTCCAACATGGGCAGGGCGGCCCGGATCACGGCCACCGTCCCGAGCAGGTTCACCTGCACCACGCGCTCCCACGCCTCGCCCGGTGTGTCGTCGAGCCGCCCGCAGGCGTCGGTGCCGGCCGCCGTGACCACCGCCGAGAGCCCCCCGTGCTGGTGGGCCACCCGGCGTACGGCGGCCTCGGCGGCGCGGGTGTCGGCCAGGTCCACCAGCTCGTGGTCGACGCCGAACGGTGGTCGGGCCCGGTCGAGGACGACCGGCGTGCCACCGGCCTCGAACACGGCTGCGGCCACGGCCGCGCCCAGTCCCGAGGCGCCCCCGGTCACGACCACCGTCCCGAGCTCGGCTTGCGTCACGGAGTGCCTTCCCCTGTCGTCGCTCCTGCGCCGTCCAAGGCCGCGGTCGGCGGAGGTCCAAGCCCCGCCGGTGCTGGCCCCGCTCCGCCGCCGTCCTGGCGTGGCGCGCCCGCGGGCGCCATTCCCGGGTACCCGTGTCGAGCGGTGGACAAACAAACGCCCCCCGAGCGCAGTGGGGGAGAAGGCCGCTCAGCGGGGGGCCAGCCCCCGGGCCACCGCCTCCAGGACGTGGTCCACGAGGACGTCGTCGCCGACCATGGCGAAGTGCGGCATGGTGATGCGCAGCGAGGTGATGCCGTGGACCACCGTCCACAGCCCGGTGGCCACGAGGAGTGGGTCGGCCGGGGCGAAGGCCCCCACCTCCATGCAGGCTCGGACGTTGGAGATCAGGTGCCCGAAGCCCCCCAGGTCGGCGGCGCTCTCCTCGAGCTCACCCCGGGTGGGGGTGTGGCGCAGCCCGTGCCTGGCCATGAAGAGGATGCGGTAGTGCTCGGGGTGCTCGACGCCGAAGCCGATGTAGGCGTGGGCCCGCCGGCGCAGGGCCTCGACCGGGTCGTGGATCCCCCGTACCTCGGCCTCGATCCGAGCGTCCAGCTCCCCGAACCGCCGTTGGCACACCGCCTGGAGGAGCTCCTCCTTGTCGGCGAAGTGGAGGTAGATCGAGGGAGCCGTCACGCCCACCGCCTCGGCGATGCCCCTGATGGACACGGCCGATTCGTCGCCGGTGTGCAGCAGCAACCGCTCGGTGGCGGCCAGGATCTGGTCGCGGAGGCGCTCACCCTCTCCCTTCGGGGCCCGGCTCCGACGGGTGCGGCCGCTGCCGGTCACGCGTTCTCGGGGCTCCGCGACCGCCCGGAGGGCTCCTCGGCGGTGCCGGCCGTCCCCGGCCGGTGCCCGTCCAGGCCGCGCTGGTCCTGGCCGGCATCCATCGGCTCGTGGATGCCCCATCGCCGGTAGACCCGGCGCAGCGGAGCCGGAGCCCACCAGTTGGCCTCCCCGGCCAGGCGCATGAAGGCGGGGACGAGGGTGGCGCGGATCAAGGTGGCGTCCACCAGGACGGCCATGGTGAGCCCGATCCCGAACAGCTTGATGAACGACACGCCCGAGGTGGCCATGGCCAGGAACACCACGCCCAGCAGGGCCGCCGCCGCCGTGACGATCCGCCCCGTGCGCTCGAGCCCCACGGCCACCGAGTGCTGGTTGTCACCCGTGCGATCGTGCTCCTCCTTGATGCGGGACAGCAGGAAGACCTCGTAGTCCATGGACAGCCCGAAGGCGATGCAGAACATGAGGATGGGCGTGGTGATGTCGATGTTGCCCGTGGCCGTGAAGTCCAGCAATCCCGACAGGTGGCCGTCCTGGAAGATCCACACCATGGCGCCGAAGGTGGCGGTGAGGCTGAGCAGGTTCAGCACCACCGCCTTGAGCGGCACGACCACGCTTCCGAACATCAAGAACAGCAGCGTGAAGGTGATGAGGGCCACGATGCCAGCGGCCAGGGGGAGCCGCCCCAGGATGGACGACTTGGTGTCCACCAGCTGCGCCGACGGTCCGGTCACCTTGACCGCGAAGGGCGCGGGCGTCTCGCGGATGGCGTGCACCAGGCGTTCGCCGTCGGAGGAGACCGGCTCGACGGAGGGGATGACCGACAGCCAGGTGCCGTCCGACGACGCGAAGCGGGCCGACATCGCCCCGGCGGGGAGGACCTTGCCGCCTTCGACGAACGAGCCGCCGAGGGCGTCCACCCGCGCCACCCCCGGCAGGTCGGAGAGCCGGGCGGCGTAGGCATCGATCTGGTCCGCCCTGGCGGCAGGGGGGCCCGTGCCGGTGGCCACCACCGACGCCGCCCCCGCCTCGTCGGAGGGGAAGCTCCGTCGGATCTGGTCCTGGACCTGGCGGCTGCTGGCCCCTGAGGGCAGCGTGCGGTCGTCGCCCTGGCCGAGCCGGAGGTGGAGGAAGGGCGAACCCAGAAGGAGGAGGACGGCGACGATGATGGCGCCGATGGCCACGGGCCGGCGCATGACGGCGAGGGCCAGGCGGTGCCAGAAGCCCTCGCCCACCTCCGTGGGGCGGCGGCGGAGGAGGGACAGCGTGTCGATGCGAGGGCCGAGGGTGGCCAGCACGGCGGGAAGGACGAGCACCGAGGCGAGGGCGGCGACGGCGACCACGGCGATGCCGGCATAGGCGAAGGAGCGGAGGAAGGAGAGCGGGAACACCAGGAGGGCGGCCAGCGAGGCCGCCACCGTCGCCGCGCTGAACACGACCGTTCGCCCCGCCGTCGCCACTGTGCGCACCACGGCCTCCTCGGTGGCCGCTCCCCGGCGCAGCTCCTCTCGGAAGCGTGAGACCACGAACAGGCTGTAGTCGATGGCCAGGCCGAGGCCCATGGCCGTGGTGAGGTTGAGGGCGTAGATCGAGACCTGGGTCAGCTCGGCCAGGATCCGGAGGACGAAGAAGGTGCCGACGATCGAGAGCATGCCGATGCCCACCGGCAAGCCCGCCGCCACCACGCTGCCGAACACCAGCACCAGCAGCACCAGCGTGACGGGGATGGCCACGCTCTCGGCCCGGGCCAGGTCCTCTTTGATGGTGGTGCCGATCTCCCGGAACGCCTCGGCGAAGCCGCCCACCCGCACCGACACCGAGGAGGTGTCCCGGGTGAACGCCGGCGACAGCTTCTCGATGTGGTCGCCGACGGTGTCCTCGTCGCCGGCGATCCTGGCGATCACCAGCGCCTGCGTGCCGTCCTTGCCCCGCAGCGGCGGCGCCGACCCCAGGCTCCAGTAGGACATGGCCTGATCGATGCCGGGGGCCCGGAGCAACTCCTCGGTTAGGGCGGCGCCGGCCTCCGCCACCGCGGCGTCGTCCACGGTGCCGCTCTTGGCCGTGACCAGCAGCACCAGGTTCGGGTCACCGGCACCGAAGACGTCGTCGACCACGCGCTTGGCCTCGGTGGACTCGGCGCCGGGGTCCTCGAAGCCCCCTCCCGACAGGTGGTCGGCCACCCCGCCGCCGATGGCGCCGGCCAAGGCGAACACCAGGGCGGCGCCGACGAGGACCCGGCGGCGGCGGCGCACGGTGCACCGGGCCAGTCGTGAAAGCATGAGATCCCCTTGGGTCGACGCCGGCTTATCGCCGCTAAGTTAAGGCAGTTAAGAGAAACTGTCCAGCAGTTCCGCCGGGCCGGGCATCATCTTCTGGTGGCCGTCCTCGTGCCCGTCGACGATCCGGCCGACCCGCGAGTCTCCGACTTCGTCGGTCTGGCCGACCCCGACCTGCGCCGCCTCCGAGAGCGGTCCGGCGGCAGCGAGGGCGGCTTCTTCATCGCCGAGGGCGTGCGCGTCATCCGCCAGCTCGTCTGCTCGCCCTACCGGGTGCGCTCGTTGCTCCTGGCGCCCCGCCGCCTGGCCGCCCTGGAGGCGGAGCTGGCTACGCTGGACGCGCCCGTGTTCGTGGCCGCGCAACCGGTCCTGGACTCGATCTCGGCGTTCCACCTCCATCGGGGGGCGCTGGCATCGGCCGACCGGCGGGCCCTTCCGGGCCTGGCCGCCGTGACCGGCGCCGACGGCCCCCTCGTCCTGGCCGAAGGCGTCAACGACCACGAGAACCTGGGCGCCCTGTTCCGCAACGCCGCTGCCTTCGGCGCCGCCGCCGTGGTGCTCGACCCCACCTGCGCCGACCCGCTCTACCGCCGCTCGGTCCGGGTGTCGCTCGGCCACGTCCTGCGGGTGCCCTTCACCGTGGCGCGGCCGTGGCCGGCCGCCGTTGCCCAGCTGCAGGCCTGCGGGTTCGAGGTGCTGGCGCTCACGCCGGCGCCCGACGCCGAGGACCTGCGGGGCGTCGAGCGGCGCCGCCGACAGGCCCTGCTGGTGGG
>JALYHF010000057.1 GCA_030776745.1 Actinomycetota bacterium
GCCGCCCACCACGTCCTCGATGCCGGAGTAGTCGGCGCTCGACAACGATGTCAGGCTCACCTCGTCGTAGCCCGTCCGCTCCAGGCCGTGGCGCACCATGGTGCGCACCTGCTCCGACGACCGCTCCCGGACGGGCCGGGTGATCATGCCCGCCTGGCAGAACCGACAGCCCCGGGTGCAGCCCCGGAAGATCTCGACGTTGAGCCGGTCGTGGACGACCTCGGTGAGGGGAACGAGCTGGCGCTTCGGGTAGGGCCAGGCGTTCAGGTCGGAGATGGTCCGCTTCTCCACCCGCTCCGGGACGTCGGCGTGGACGGGGGCGACCGACACCAGCCGGTCGCCGTCGTAGCGCACGTCGTACATCGACGGCACGTACACGCCCGCCACCTTGGCCAGCTCGTGGAGCACCCGCCGGCGCGAGCCCGCCGTGCGGCCCCCCGCCTTCCACTCCCGCACCACCTCGGTGATGTCGGCGACGACCTCCTCCCCGTCGCCGATGACGAACAGGTCGACGAAGTCGGCCAGGGGCTCCGGGTTGAAGGCGCAGTGGCCACCGGCGGCCACCAGCGGGTGGTCCTCGCCGCGGTCGACGGCCCGCACCGGCACGCCGGCCAGGTCGACGCAGTTGAGCAGGTTGGTGTACACGAGCTCAGCCGAGAGGTTGAAGGCGAGGAGGTCGAAGGCAGCCGCCGGCTGGTGGGTGTCGACGCTGAACAACGGCAGCCCGCGCTGGCGGAGCAGCGACTCCATGTCCACCCAGGGCGCGTAGGACCGCTCGGCCAGGGCGTCGGGTCGCTCGTTGATGATCTCGTAGAGGATCTGCAGCCCCTGGTTGGGCAGGCCGATCTCATAGGCATCGGGATAGACCAGGAGCCAAGCGACCTTGTGCGGGGCGTGCACCGGCGCCTGGGCCCCGTCCTCGCACCCGATGTAGCGGGCCGGCTTCTGCACCTTGGCCAGGAGGGGCTCGATCCGAGGCCACAGCGAGGTCATGTTCCCGTCAAGTGTAGCGGTCGGCCTCCGCGCCCCCCCTTTCGTCGGACGCGCCCGCCGGCACCTCCTCGGTGGGTCAGGAGAAGCGGCGCATGTGGACGTTCAGCACCAGGCCGGCGGCGGCGAAGCTGGCCAGCGTGGCGGAGCCCCCGTAGCTCATGAAGGGCAGGGGGATGCCGGCGATGGGCATGATGCCCATGGTCATGCCCACGTTCTCGAAGATCTGGAACACCAGCATGCCGAGGACGCCCACGCACAGGATGGTCCCGTACACGTCCTTGGCCAGAGCCGCCGCTCTCCAGGTGCGCCACACCACGATGGCGAACAGGAACAGCACGAAGCCCGAGCCCAGCAGCCCCAGCTCCTCACCCACCACGGTGAAGATGAAGTCGGTGTGCTGCTCGGGCACGTAGGACAGCTTCGTCTGGGTCCCGTTGAACAGCCCCTTGCCGGCGAGGCCACCGTTGGCGATGGCGATCTTGGACTGGTTGAGGTTGTAGGAGCGAGCCGGGTCGCCGCCGGGATCGAGGAAGGCTCCGAGCCGGTCGCGCTGGTACTCCTTCAGCAGGCCCAGCTGCAGGACCGCAGCCATGCCGACGACGGCCAGGAGAGCCAGCGCCGCCATGTGCCGGGCCCGCACGCCGGCCACCAACAAGGTGGCCACCAGGATGGCGGCGAAGACCATCACCGTGCCCAGGTCGGGCTGGCTCTCGATGAGGATCATGGGGACGGCGGCCAACGCCAGGATGGTCATCATCCGGCGGGCATCGACGTCGCCCCGAAAGGCCGAGCAGTACGCGGCGATGCACACGATGAGGGCAACCTTGGCCAGCTCCGAGGGCTGGTGCTGGAACGACCCGAGCTGGAACCAGGACTGGGCGCCCTTGCGGCTCGAGCCGAGGGGCGACAGGACCAGCATCAGGGCGGCCACGCCGCCGGCGTAGATCAAGGGGGCGTAGTCGCGGAACATCCGGTAGTCCACCAGCGTGGTGAGGGCCATGACGCCGACGCCGAGGAGGGTGAACACCGCCTGGCGCTTGAGGAAGAACGTCGGGTCCACGCCCAGCCGGTGCCGGGTGGCGCTGTAGACCATGACCACGCCTAAGCCGGCGAGGGTCAGGACGGCCCCCAGCAGCGCCACGTCCAAGTGGCGCCAGGGTGCGGCTGCGTTGCGTGCCGCCAGGGGCCGGCGCCGCGGAATGGTGGCGGTGGCCACGTCAGTCGATGCTCCGCGCGACCTGGACCGGCCCGACCGGCGTGCCGGCCAGGCCCTCGAAGATGCGCCGGGCGACCGGCGCCGCCGCCGACCCGCCGAAGCCGGACTCCTCCATGACCACCGCCAGCGCGTACTGCGGGCTGTAGGCCGGCGCGAAGGCGGCGAAGAGGGCGGTGTCGTTCCTCGCACCGCGCACCTCGGCCGTGCCCGTCTTGGCCGCCACCGGGAACGTGGCGAGGGGGAAGCCGGCGAAGGCGCCGGCGGCGGTGCCCTTCGGGTCGAACACGGTGCCCTGCAGGCCCTCGAGGATGGGCGCTCGGAGCGACGGCGGCAGGTCGGCCCTCCCGGTGACGACGGTGGGGACGTCCCGGAGCGGCTGACCGCTCGGCTCTAGCACGCGGGCGGCCACGCGGGGCTGGAAGATCGTCCCCCCGTTGGCGAAGGTGGCGTAGGCGTGGGCCAGCTGCAGCGGCGTCACCGCCATCTCGCCCTGGCCGATGGCCAGGTTGACGTTGTCGCCGGCGAACCACCGGGCGTTGGGGAAGGCCTTGGGGTTCTCGGCGTTGAGGCGCTTTCGGGTGTCGGGGTCCGGCACCCGGCCCCGCTTCTCGTCGGTCAGGGCCAGGCCCGTGGCCTTGCCCAGACCGAGCTGGCGGGCCTCCTCCTGGATGGGATCGCCGAACCGGCCTCGTTGGAACCAGAACTCGGCACCCAGGTTGTAGAAGAAGGCGTCACTCGACACGGTGAGCGCCCGGGCCACGTTCACCGGCCCGTAGCGCTGCCCGCCGGCGTTTCGGAACACGCACTTGGTGCCCCGGCAGTTCGGCACCCGGAAGGATCCCTCGTCGTTGAACATGGTGGAGGGTGTGATCATCCCCTTGCGAAGGGCGGCGATGGCCGTCACCAGCTTGAAGGTGGACCCGGGTGCGTACTGGCCCTGGACGGCGCGGTTGGTGAGCGGGTAGTTGTTCACCGGGTCCTGCAGAGCGCCGAAGACGTCGGGGCGGATGCCGTTCACGAAGACGGCGGGGTCGAAGGTGGGGTTGGACGCGAGGGCCAGCACCGATCCGTCCCGTGGGTCGAGCACCACGACGGAGCCGGCCGCCGGACGCACCGGCGCCGGGGCGACCGGAGGGCCGGTCGGTGAGCCCGGAGGGGTGGGTGGCCGAGGGAGCCGTCTGCTGGCGGACCCCACCCCCTGCGCCAACGACTCCTCGGCCAGGCGCTGCACGTCGAGGTCGATGGTCAGCTGGACGTCCTTGCCCTGCACCGGCAGCCGGGAGTCCAAGGTGCGGACGATCCTCCCGCTGGAGTCGACCTCCAGCTTGGTGAAGCCGGCCCGTCCTCGCAGGTCGGCCTCGTAGGACTGCTCCACGCCGGACTTTCCCACCTCGTCGCCAAGTCGGTATCCCTGGCCCCGCCGGCCGGCCAGCTCCCGATCGTTGATCTCGCCCACGTAGCCGAGGAGGTGGGCAGCGAGGGGACCGTTGGGGTAGGACCTCTCGGCCAGGCGGACCGCCTCCACGCCGGGGAAGTCGTCGGCGTGCTCCCGCAGGTAGACGACGATCTCCTCGCTGACCCCCTTGGCCACCGGCACGGGCCGGTACGGGCTGAAGCGCACGTCGTCGACGCGCTTGGCCAGCTCCTCGGTGGGCACGGCCAGGAGGGCCGCCAACCGGGCGATCACCTCCGGCTTGTCCTTCACCGTGGTGCGAAGGACCGTGACGGCCTCGGTCTCCTTGTTCTCCACGAGCGGCCGGCCCTGGCGGTCGAGGATGCGCCCCCGCGGCGCGGGCGTGAACACCATCCGCGCCTGATTGCGGGTGGCCAGCGTCTGGAACTCCTCGGCATCCATGACCTGGAGGTACCAGAGGCGGGCGAACATGGCCGCGAACAGCGAGACCACCACCACCCCGACGATGGACAGACGCAGGCGTGCAGTGTCCGTCGTCACCGGGCGAAGGACCTCTCGGGGCCGCCCCTCATGCCCCACGTGAGGGCCCACGATGCCGGCAGCGCCAGCACCGCGTTCATGGCGCCGACGCCGACCGCGACCACAAAGACGTCCAGGCGCACGAAGTGGGGGCGGCCCATCATGGCGCCGAGCACGGCGTACAGCAGGATGCCGGCCACGCTGCCGGCAAAGCCGGTGAGCGGCGCGATCCACCAGGCCGAGCGGATGATGCCGGCCTGCAGCCCGCCGGCGGCGAACCCGATCAGGCTGAAGGTCAGGGCCGAGAGCCCGAGCGGTGTGGGGACGAAGAGGTCGCTGAGCAGTCCGGCCAGGAAGCCCATCACGGCCCCCCGCTCGGAGCCGCCCACCAGGCCGGAGAGGACGGCGACCAGGAGCAGGAGGTCGGGCTGGACCAGGCCGATCCGCAGGTCCGCCATCAGCGAGTGCTGCAGCGTGAGGACGACGGCCAACAGGAGGCTGAGCTTGGCCACCGGGACGGTCACGGCTTCGGGCCCCATTGCAGCACCTTGACGAAGCTGAGCCGGCGAAGGTCCACCACCGGCTCGATGGTGACGTCCTGCTGGAGGGCACCGGGCGCGGCGGTGGCGGCGACCACCCTGCCCACGGGGATCTGGGGCGGGAACAAGCTCTGCTGCAACCCGCTGGTCACCATGACCTCGCCCTTCTCCACCTTGGTGTCGCTGTCGATGTGGTCGACCCGCAGCGACGAACCCGAGCCCCGACCGGCGGCCACGCCCACCTCACCGGACGTGGCCAGGCGGACGCCGATGTTCGACGTCGGGTCGGTGATCAGCAGCACGGTGGCTCGCCGGCGGGAGGCGTCGAGGACCCGACCGACCAGGCCTCGGCCCGAGACCACGGGCATGCCCCGCGCCACGCCGGCGTCGCGCCCGCGGTCGATCTCCATGGTCAGGTCGAAGTGGGACGTGGAGGCCGACACCACCCGAGCCGCCACCGCCGGGATGTCCCCCGCGAAGTCGAGGTTCTGCTGGTCCAGCAGGGCCTGGCGCTCGCGCTCGGCGTCGGCGGCCCTGAGGAGCTGCCCGTCCCTCTCGGCCAGCTGAGCCCGCAGCCGGGCGTTCTCGTCCTCCACGTCGCCGTAGTGGAAGGCGCCCTGGAACAGGTCCCCCACTGGTCGCAGCACGGAATCGGCTGCCTCCTCTACAGGGGCGAAGGCGTCCCGGGCACCGTCGCGGACCGCGCCCATGAAACCCAGGCCGCTGCGCTCGTCGAGGGTGAGCAGGGTGAGGGCGGTGAGGACCAGGAGCAGCAGGGTGAACCTCGGTCGAGCGGAGCGTCGATAGACAGCCACAAAGGGGCGCTCCCGATCAGTGGACGCTCGACGAGATCAAGACCTGCTTGAGCGCCTCGAACTCCTCGAGACACTGGCCGCTGCCGAGGGCAACGGCGTGGAGGGGGTTCTTGGCGATGACGATCGGCATGCCGGTCTCGGTGGAGAGGCGTGCGTCGAGCCCGTGCAGCAGGGCCCCACCACCGGTGAGCACGATGCCCTGCTCCATGATGTCGGCCGCCAGCTCGGGGGGGGTCTTGTCCAACGTCACCTTGACGGCGTCCACGATGGAAGCCAGTGGCTCCTCGAGGGCCAATCGGATCTCCTCGGTGCTCGTCACGATGGTCTTGGGGAGGCCGGTGATGAGGTCGCGGCCACGGATCTCGGCGTGCAGCTCCTCCTCGAGGGCGCAGGCCGAGCCGAGCGCCATCTTTATCTCCTCGGCGGTGCGGTCGCCCAGGGCGAGGCTGTACTCCTTCTTGATGTACTGGATGATCGAGTGGTCGAGCTCGTCACCGCCGATGCGCACGGACTGGGACGTCACGATCCCCCCGAGGGAGATCACCGCCACCTCCGTGGTGCCGCCGCCGATGTCGACCACCATGTTGCCCGTGGGCTCGTGGACCGGGAGCCCGGCGCCGATGGCGGCGGCCATGGGCTCCTCGATGATGTAGGCCGGTTTGCGGGCGCCGGCGTACTCGGCCGCCTCCTGGACCGCTCGCTGCTCCACTCCGGTGATCCCCGAGGGCACGCAGATCACCGTGCGGGGCTTGGCGAACCGACGCTGATGGACCTTCTGGATGAAGTAGCGCAGCATCTTCTCGCAGATCTCGAAGTCGGCGATCACCCCGTCCTTGAGGGGCCGGATGGCCTGGATGTGGCTCGGGGTCCGACCGATCATTCGCTTGGCCTCGGAGCCCACGGCCAGGGGCCGGCCGTCGTTCACGTTCACGGCCACGACGGACGGCTCGTTGAGCACGATCCCGCGGCCTCGCACGTAGACGAGGGTGTTGGCCGTGCCGAGATCGACCGCCATGTCCCGGCCGAGAAACGAGGAGAAGAAGTTGTCGGACACGGGTCGCAGCCCTCCCGTCGGTGGAGGCCAGCCCGTAGGCTAGGTGCCGGCTCTCCTCAGCGCCAGTGCGCCCTGCTCACAGGTCGGGGAAGAACAGCTCGATCTCGCGCTGAGCCGACTTGGGGGAGTCCGAGCCGTGCACCAGGTTCTCGGTCACGCCCAGCGCCAGGTCGCCCCGGATGGTTCCGGGCCCAGCCGTCCTGGGGTCGGTGGCGCCCATCAGGGCCCGTACCACCTCCGAGGTGCCCTCGGGGCCCTCCACCACCATGAGCAGGGACGGGGAGCGGGTGATGAAGGCGACCAGCGCATCGAAGAAGGGTTCCTGCTCGTGCGCCTCGTAGTGCCGGCGGGCCGTGTGCGTGTCGATGGTGCGGAGCGCGGCGGCCGTCAGACGCAGACCCTTGCGCTCCAACCGGCCGACGATCTCACCGACCAGGCCCCGCTCGACGGCGTCGGGTTTGCACATGACCAGGGTGCGCTCCATCGGCAGGCGACCCTACCGCCTGTCGGTGAGCATCGCCCTGGCCGCGCCCACCACGTAGAGGGAGCCGGTCACCAGCACGAGGTCGTCCGGGCAGGCGACCACCAGAGCCCGGTCCAGGGCCTCGGCCACGGATTCGGACACCTCGGCGGCGATGCCCATCCCCCAGGCGGCGGCGGCCACCTCGACGGCGGGGAGCGCCCGGGGGGAGGGAGGCGGGCAGGCCAGCACCAACGGTCCCGGGTCCCCACTCGAGGTGAGCCCCAGAGCCGACAGCATCTCCGCGGGGTCACGGCCCCGGAGCAGTCCCATGACCACGACACGGGCGGGGGCCGTGCCGAACTCCTCGGCCAGGGTGGCGCACACAGCCCGGGCGCCGGCCGGGTTGTGCGCCCCGTCGAGGATGACCAGGGGACGGCGGGACATGACCTCCATCCGCCCCGGGAGGCGCACGCCAGCGAAGGCTTCGTTGACGACCTCTTCGCTCAGCGGCGCGCCGAGGAAGGCCTCGCAGGCGGCCAGGGCCGCCGCCGCGTTCTCGCCCTGATGGGACCCGTGCACCGGCAGGTAGACGTCGGTGCAGGTCGCGCCGGGCGTGCGCAGGTCCCACAGCCGCCCGCCGTGGGCCACCCGGCTGCGGACGCTGTCGAAGTGGTGGCCGCGCTCCCAGACTTCGGCGGCACCCGCCCGACGGAACACCGGCGCCAGCCGCGGGTCGGTCTCCCCCAGGACGAGCCTGCTGCCCGGTTTCACGATGCCGGCCTTCTCCCGGGCGATCTCCTCGACGGTGGGGCCGAGGATCTCGGCGTGGTCGAGGCTCACGTTGGTCACGACGGCCACCTGGGCATCAGCCACGTTGGTGGCGTCCCATCGACCACCGAGGCCCACCTCGATGACGCCGACGTCTACGGCCACGTCGGCGAACCACCGGTAGGCGGCAGCGGTGAGGACCTCGAAACGGGACGGCCTGGCGTGCACCAGGCGCTCGAGGCTCACCACCGCCTCGATCACCTCGGCGAAGGCCCCGTCCGAGATGGGCTCACCGTTCCAGGCCAGCCTCTCGTTGACGCGCTGCAGGTCGGGACTCGTGTAGGTGCCCACCGACAGCCCGGCCGTCACCAGGAGGGCGGTGGTCATCCTGGCCGTCGACCCCTTGCCGTTGGTCCCGGTGATGTGGACGATGGGGTACGCCCGCTGCGGGTCGCCCATCACCTCCACGAGCCGGCGGACTCGGTCGAGGGTGGGAGCGTCGACGCGCCCGGCCAGGATGGCTTCGGAGTCGACGTGGTCGTCGAGCTCGGCCAGAGCCTTGTGGTAGCTCCAGGCCGGCACTCAGGCAGCGGTGCCTGGTGGCACCCGGCGCAGGCTGGCGGGAACTAGGCGACCTCGATGAGCACCGGTGTGGGCTGGGCGGCGGCCGCCTTGCGGGCCTGGCGGCGGGTGAGCTTCTCCACCTTCTTTTCCACCTTGGGCTTGGCCGCCTCGGCCGCCTCGACGGCCTTGTCGAGCGTCGCCCTGGCCGCCTGCTCCACCTTGGGCCGGGCCCGCTCGGCGGCCTGCGCCGCCGCCTCCACGGCCTGCGCCGCCGCCTCCACGGCCTGATCGAGGGCCGGCTTGGCGCCCCGCAGGACGTCCAGGGGCTTCGACACTGCCGCCGCCGCCGCGACCTTCTTGGCCGCCTCTCTCCGGGCCCTGCGGTTGCCCCGAAGGCCGAGGAGCCAGCCGAGAAGGGCGCCCACCGCTGCTCCCTCGGCCGCGACCCTGGCCATCTGGCTCACCATCTCGTCGACGGTCTCGTCGCGCCGGTAGCCCTGGTAGGCGGTGTAGCCGGCGCCGGCCAGACCACCGACAAGGGCGAACTTCAGCGTCTTTCCCATCGCCGAAGCCTAGGACGCCGCCCGGCGCGGCCGCGACTCCTTCTCGGTGCCGGTTCGGGGCACGAGGGTGGGGTTGACCTTGTCGAGCACGACGGCACGGTCGATGACGCACCTGCCGATGTCGGAGCGGCTGGGGAGGTCGTACATGACCTCGAGGAGGACCTCCTCGAGGATGGCCCGCAGACCCCGGGCACCGGTCCCCCGCAGCAGCGCCTGCTCGGCCACGGCCTCGAGGGCATCGTCGGTGAGCTCGAGCTCCACGTTGTCGAGCTCGAACACCTTGCGGTACTGCTTGATGAGCGCGTTCTTCGGTTCCACCAGGATGCGGACCAGGGCCGTCTTCTCCAGGCTGGAGACGGCGCCGATCACGGGCAGACGGCCCACGAACTCGGGGATGAGCCCGAACTTGAGGAGGTCCTCGGGCAGCACGTGGCGGAGGATCTCACCCTCGTCCCGCTCGCCGCTGCGTTGGATCTCCGCCCGGAAGCCGATGCCGTTGCGCCCGATGCGGCTCTCGATGATCTTGTCCAGCCCGGCGAAGGCGCCGCCACAGATGAACAGGATGTTGGTGGTGTCGATCTGGATGAACTCCTGGTGGGGATGCTTGCGCCCCCCCTGGGGAGGCACCGAGGCTGTGGTGCCCTCCAGGATCTTGAGCAACGCCTGCTGCACGCCCTCCCCCGACACGTCGCGGGTGATCGAGGGGTTCTCCGACTTGCGGGCGATCTTGTCGATCTCGTCGATGTAGATGATCCCCGTCTCGGCCTTCTTGACGTCGTAGTCGGCGGCCTGGATGAGCTTGAGGAGGATGTTCTCCACGTCCTCGCCCACGTAGCCGGCCTCGGTGAGGGCGGTGGCGTCGGCGATGGCGAAGGGCACGTTGAGCATCCGCGCCAGCGTCTGGGCCAGCAGCGTCTTGCCGCAGCCGGTGGGCCCGAGCACGAGGATGTTGGACTTGGCCAGCTCCACCTCGGCGTCGTGGTAGGCGTCGGACTGCACCCGCTTGTAGTGGTTGTAGACGGCGACGGAGAGGATCTTCTTGGCCCGGTCCTGGCCGATGACGTAGTCGTTCAGGAAGCTGAAGATCTCCTGCGGCTTGGGCAGGTCGTCGAAGCGCATCTCGGAGGACTCGGCCAGCTCCTCCTCGATGATGTCGTTGCACAGGTCGATGCACTCGTCGCAGATGTAGACGCCCGGCCCGGCGATGAGCTTCTTGACCTGCTTCTGGGACTTCCCGCAGAAGCTGCACTTCACGAGATCGCCACCGTCTCCGAACTTGGCCACCGCTCTCCCCCGACCGCTCAGGCCACGCCGGCGGCTTGCGGGACCTCCGCCAGCTCACGCGTCGTGATCACCTCGTCAATGATGCCGTACTCCATGGCCTCCTCCGCGCTCATGATGAAGTCGCGGTCGGTGTCCTGCTGGATCTTGCGGATGTCTTGACCCGTGTCGTGGGCCAGCATGTGGTTCAACAGGTCCCGCATGCGAAGGATCTCCTTGGCCTGGATCTCGATGTCGGCGGCCTGCCCCGCCGCCCCGCCGTACGGCTGATGGATCAAGATGCGCGAGTGGGGGAGAGCGTAGCGCTTGCCCCTGGTCCCACCGGCCAGCAGCACGGCGGCGGCCGATGCGGCCTGCCCATAGCAGAAGGTGGAGATCTCCGGCTTCACGAACTTCATGGTGTCGTAGATGGCGAACAGCGCCGTGAGCTCCCCCCCCGGCGAGTTGATGTAGATGTGGATGTCCTTGTCCGGGTTCTCGTACTCGAGGAACAGCAGCTGGGCGCACACCAGGTTGGCGATGGTGTCGTCGATGGGCGTGCCCAGGAAGATGATGTGCTCCTTGAGCAGGCGCGAGTACAGGTCGTAGGCCCGCTCGCCTCGGTTGCTGGACTCGACGACGGTCGGAACCAGGTAGTTGTAGGCGGGCTCGATCACTCTGGGTTCTGGCCTTCCTCTCCGACGTGCTCGGCATCTGACTGGTGCTGCGCAACGCCCGGGGCGGGCGTCAGGTCGTTCCGGTCGATGGGCTGGCCCGCCTCGTCGACGACCTCGACGTGCTCGAGGAGCCACTCGAGCGCCTTGGCCTTCTGCACGTCCGAGCGTACCGTAGCGAGGGCCTCTTGCTGTTCCAACTGGTGGCGGAGCTGGACCGGGTCGACCTCGAGGCGCTCGGCCAGCCGGTGCACGTCGGCCTCCACCTCTTCGTCGCTCGCCTCCAGCTCCTCGGCGGCGGCGAGGGCCCGCAGGGCCAGATCGGCCTTGACGGCGTAGGTGGCCTCCCCCCGCAAGGCGGCCACCAGGTCCTCCTCGCTGCTGCCCGTGGCCTCCAGGTGCTCGTCGAGGCTCACCTTGCGGGCCTCCAGCCGCCGGTTCAGAGCCTCGAAGGCCCGCTCCATGCCCTCCTTCACCAAGGCCTCGGGGGCGTCGTCGTCCACCAGCTCCACCAGGGCCTTGAGCGCCTCGTCCCGGAACGCCATGGTGGACTGCACCCGCTTGATGACCTCGAGTCGCTTGCGGATGTCCTGGCGCAGCTCCTCGACCGTCTCGAACTCCGAGGCCTCGCCGGCCCACTCGTCGGTGACCTCGGGGAGCACCTTCTGCTTCACGTCCTTCACGAGGACACGGAACCGCACGGAGGGGCCATCCTCGACCGGGGTGTCGAAGACCAAGATGTCGCCGACCTTGGCCCCGGCCAGCTGGTCGTCGAGCTCGGGGACCAGGGTGGCCGTACCGATCTCGTAGAGGTAGTCGTCGACCGACAGCTCGGGAACCGCCTCGCCCGCCCGCTCGGCCTTGACGTCGATCGACACGTGGTCGCCCCGCTGGGCCGGTCGCCCCACCGCCTGGAGCTCGCCGGACTGCTCGCGCAGCCTGTCGATGCCCTTGTCGATCTCCTCGTCGGTGACGTGGGGCGAGGGCACGACCACCCGCAGCCCGCCGTAGCCGGCGATGTTGGGCTGGGGTCGCACCTCGACCACGGCCTCGAAGGCCACGGGGCCCTGCTCCTGGCCTTGCTTGATGTCGATCTCGGGAGGGGCGATGGGATCGACGTCCGCCTCTCGCAGGGCCCGGGCGTAGAAGTCGGGGAGCGACTCCCGCAGCGCCTCCTGACGGGCGGCCTCCACACCGATGCGGGCCTGCAGGATGCGGCGGGGCACCTTCCCCGGGCGGAAGCCCGGGATTCGCACCTCACGGGCGAACCGGCCGAAGGCGGCGTCCACCGCCTTCTCGAACTCCTGCTCGTCGACCTCGACGGAGAGCTTCACCCTGTTGCCCTCGAGGGGCTCGACGACAGCCTTCACCGTCAGGAGTGTAGTGGGGGCCCGATCGTCGGCCGCTCGCCTCGATCTCCCCTACTCTGGCCCTCCACCGGGGAGTGGCGCAGCGGTAGCGCACCTGCTTTGGGGGCAGGCGGTCGGGGGTTCAAGTCCCCCCTCCCCGACGACTACGGTGCCACCATCTGCGGGTGTAGCTCAGCGGCAGAGCCCCAGCCTTCCAAGCTGGTTACGCGGGTTCGATTCCCGTCGCCCGCTCGCAAGCCCGTCCCCGTCGCGCCGATCCGAGGTGGAACCCATGGAACCCTCCCAAGCCAGAGGCCCCGCTCCGCCGTACTCGGGGCCAGACGGCGGGGCGACGAGGAGATCAGCGGTGGCCAGCGGCCTCCTGCTCCTGGCCATCCTCGCCATCCTCGTCGCTGGCATCCTCGGGATCGCGGTCCACGACGAGGACGGAGCAGCCGAGGACGCAGACGCCACCGCCTCCCCGACCACCTCCACGACGTCCACGAGCACCACGTCGACCACGACCACGACCACGACCGGCGGCACCACCGACGTGGCGGCACCGGGCGGCGCGGGGGCCGGGACGGCCGGCGGGGCCACCACCGGGTCGGGGACGGCCACGGGGTCCGACGGAGGCGGGACCGGAACGGCTCCTGGTTCGGGGGCCGGCACCGCGACCGGCTCACCGTCCGCCACGCGCCCGCAGGGTGGAGCCACGACAGCGGGCCCGGGCGGCGCCACCGACCTGGCCCTGCCCAACCGGATGCCGAACACCGGCGGCGAGTCGATGCTCCTGCCGGGCCTTCTCCTCCTGGCGTCCGGTGCCGGCGCCCGTCGTCTGGCGGTGGTGAGCCGCCCGGGGTGAGCTCCGGGCGGGTCCACCCCACCGAGCCGCCCTTGCCGACGAGCGCCATCAGCGGCGTGGAGCTGCGCCGCATCCGCCTTCCTCTCGTCGCCCCCTTCCGGAGCTCTCTGGGCCTGCTCTGGGAGCGGGAGGTGCTGTTGGTCAAGGTGACCACCTCCGATGGCGAGGGCTGGGGCGAGTGCGCCGCCATGGCCGCGCCCTCCTACACCTCGGAGTACCTCGACGGGGCTCACCACGTGATGCGCCACCACCTGCTGCCCCTGCTGCTGGCCCGGCCCGGACTGCGCGCCGACGAGGTGGCCGGGGCCCTCGCCCCCGTGAGAGGCCACTCCATGGCCAAGTCGGCCCTCGAGATGGCGGTGCTGGACGCCGAGCTGCGCTCCACCGACACCTCGTTGGCCGAGCGGTTGGGGGCGGTGCGGGCGAAGGTCGACGCCGGCGTGGCCGTGGGCATCGCCGGTGACCTGGGCGAACTGGTCGACGCGGTGGCCGGCTACCGCGACGCCGGCTACCGGCGGGTCAAGCTCAAGATCCGGCCAGGCTGGGACGTCGAGCCCGTGCAGGCCGTGCGGGCGCGCTTCGGCGACCAGCTGGCGCTCCAGGTGGACGCCAACGCCGGCTACAGCCGGGCCGACGCCGCCCACCTCGGCCGGTTGGACGCCTTCGACCTCGTGCTGATCGAGCAGCCCTTCGCCGAGGACGACCTGTTGGGCCACGCCGAGCTGGCCCGCCGCATCAGCACCCCCATCTGCCTCGACGAGTCGATCACCTCGGCCGCGGCCGCCTCGACGGCCATCGCGCTCGGAGCCGCCGCCGTGGTCAACGTGAAGGCGGGGCGGGTCGGCGGCTACCTGGAGGCCCGCAAGGTGCACGACGTGTGCGCCGCGGCGGGCGTGCCGGTCTGGTGCGGCGGCATGTTCGAGACCGGCGTGGGACGAGCGGCCAACGTGGCCCTGGCCGCCCTCCCCAACTTCGCGCTGCCGGGCGACGTGTCGGCCTCGGACCGGTACTACCGGGCGGACCTCACCCCTCCGTTCGTGCTCGAGGACGGCCGGCTGGCCGTGCCCACGGGCCCGGGGCTCGGCGTGGAGGTCCTGGCCGACGCGGTGGACGAGTTCACGGTGTCGGTCGAGCGGGTGACGACGCCGGCCCGTGGCTCCACCGTCACCCCCTCCTAGACGCAGACCGGTCCGAGGTCCAGCAGGCCACATCTCGGGGGCGGGTCGTGGTGGGCGTAGATGAACCGGAGCACACCCTCGTCGCGGGCGTCGGGCTCCTCGGAGCCTCCCGCCTGGTACATCACCGAGGCGATGTTGCGGTTGTGGGCCAGGCCGAGGGCGTGGCCCACCTCGTGGGTGGCGACCACCCGCCGCCGAGCCGGGCCGAGACGGCAGTCGCCACAGACCAGGACGGTGACCGCCTTGGTGTGGTGGCCGTCCCCCACCGACGGGTTGGTGAGGCCCTCCATGCCCCGGTTCCCCTCGCCCTCGAGGTCCTCCCGCGTGCTCAGGCACACCGTGATGGTGGCCTCGTCGGTGGCGCAGCCGAGGGGGCCCCTGGCCCAGCTGAGCTGCAGATCGGCCCCCGCCTCGTTCCAGCGGGCGACGGCCCACTGGGTCGCCTGGTGCCAACCCGGGTCGCCGGTGCGGTCCATCACCACCACCTTGCGCCGCTCGGTGGGCCAGTGCCCCGGCTGGGGCAGCTCGGCCACGGCGGCGTCGAGGCGGAAGACGATGGCGCTCAGCACGCTCAGCACGAACAGCGACGTGGTGACCAGGCGAAGGCGGTGGAAGAGCCCGGCCTGCTCGGGGTCGGCGACAGGCGATGGGAACCACCCGGACCAGCCAGGGTCGCCCCAGGGCTCTCGTTCCATGCTCGACGCTCCGCCGTGGTGTCCAGGAGGTGGCTCGGGCCGGCGATCCTACCCGGCCGGCTCGATCCGTTGAACGTCCTCGGGCGGAGGCCCGTCCGAGGAAGGAGGCGCCCCGAGCTGAGGCCGGGTGGTGAAGCCGAGCGTCCAGGACTCGTCCGTCTGGCCATCGATGGTGAGGCGCCAGGTGTAGCGGCCTCCGGGTGCCAACGGCAGGGGGCCCAGGTTGATGGCCAGCGGGAGGTCGATGGGACTGCCCACGGGTATGCCGCTGGGGCGCCCCACCTGGAAGTCGCCACGGATCTCGATCATCAAGGTGCCGTCCGGCGTCTCCACGCCGACCTCCCGGCCGTCGGCGTCCACCACGAAGAGCTCCCAGTGATGGGGGGCGTCCGCCTCGTTCCAGTCAACCTCGATCTTGATGGCGATGGCGGACGGGGCCGGATCGGGGCCCGTGACGCTCCATCCGCCGCCGAGGATGTAGAGCTTGCCGTCTGCCACCTGGGCGGCATCGCACAGCATCATGGTCGCTTTCACGGGTCCCAAGCTAACGGCTCACTTCGTTGATGGGCTCCGGGTCGGATACCTTGCTGTCGAACCTGCCCGGCGGAGCGTCCCCGCTCCTGATCAGAGCGAGGAGGGCCGTGAGCGAGCGCTCGCCCGAGGAGGGGCCACAGGGACCGGAGGAGACGGCGGCCGGCCTCCAGCGCGTGGTGCACGAGGTGCGCGCCGTCGCCCTCGGGTCCGATACCCGCTACGACGCCGGCACGCTCACCGTCTCCCCCGACCAGGCCGAGGCGGCGCTGTCGGATCCGGCCCTCGGCTCGGTACGGGTGTCGTGGGTCTCGCCCGGCGAATCGGCCCGCATCGTGAAGGTGCTCGACGCCGTCGAGCCCAGGACCAAGGGCCCGGGCGGGGGCGGCATCTTCCCGGGGTTGCTCGGCCCGGCGCGGGTCCAGGGGCGGGGCCGAACGCACGTCCTGCGGGGCATGTCGGTGGTGGCGGCCGGCTTCCTGCCGCGGGCCCAGGAAGCGGTGGTGGACATGTCGGGCCCGGCCGCCGAGCTCTCACCTCTGGCCACCACCCACAACCTCGTGGTCGAGTTCACGCCGGCCGAGGGCGCCACCTGGGAGCGCGTCGACGTCGCCGTCCGGCGCGGCACCCTTGCGCTGGCCACCCTTCTGGCCGGCGCCGCCCTGGACGCGCCGCCCGACGCCGTCGAGCACCTCCCGGCTACCACGGCTGCCGGAAACGGCCTGCCCCGGGTCGGAGCCATCACCAACCTGCAGACGCAGGGCTCGTTCAAGGACGTGTTCGTCTACGGCCGCAGCTTCGCCGCCTCGCTGCCCACGCTCCTCGACCCGAACGAGCTCGAGGACGGTGCCGTGGTGAGCGGCCAGTTCGGCCACCCGGGCCTCAAGAACCCCACCTTCCTGCACCAGAACCACCCCGTCGCCGAGGCGCTGCGGCGGCGCCACGGCACGGACCTGGACTTCGCCGGAGTGGTGATCTCGCCCGAGCCGGTGGACCAGGACCAGAAGGAGCTGATCTCGGCCCATGCCGCCCGGTTGTGCGCGGCGGTCGGCTTCGACGCCGTCGTCGTCACCAAGGAGGGGGGCGGCAACGCCGACGGCGACATGGCCCTGAAGATGGACGAGCTCGACGCCCTCGGGATCCCGGCCGTGGGGCTGTTCGCCGAGATGGCGGGGACGGACGGGACCGGCCCCTCCATCGTCGTGCCCCCCACCCGGGCCACGGCGATGGTCAGCACCGGCAACTACGACGAGAAGCTCGTGCTGCCGTCCGTCGAGCGGGCCGTCGGCGGCGACCGCGTGGACCTGTTCGGTGTGCCGGCGACCGCCGAGCTCGAGGTTCCCACCGCGGTGGTGTACTGCTCGCTGAGCCCACTCGGCTGGGGACGCCTCACCTGCCGGGAGGCGGCGTGATGGCTTCCGGCCGGGTCGTGCACTACATCAACCAGTTCTTCGCCGGCCTCGGGGGCGAGGACGCCGCCGGGGCGTCTCCCCAGGTCCACGACGGCCCGTTGGGGCCCGGCCGCCGGCTGCAGGCCCTACTCGGTTCGGACCTCGAGATCGTGGCCACCGTGTGGTGTGGCGACGACTACGCGGCGGCCACGCCGGGGGCCATCGCCGAGATCCTGGCCCTGGTGAGGGCGGCCCGGCCCGATCTCCTCGTGGCCGGACCGGCCTTCACCAGCGGGCGGTACGGGCTGGCCTGCGCCCGGGTGGCCGCCGGCGGAGTCGAGGCCGGGGTCACCTCGCTGGCGGCCATGCACGAGGACAACCCCGGCCTCGAGGAGGCGGGCGCCGCCCCGGTCGTCGCCTCCGGAGCGGCGGCCCGCCAGATGGGGCCCTCCCTCGAACACCTGGCCCAGGCGGCCCGCAAGCTGGCCCTCGGAGAGCCCCTCACCCCGACCGACGGGCGCATCGGCAAGATCCCGCGCCGCAACGTGGTGGTTGACGCCTCGGCCGCCGAGCGGGCCGTCGACCTGGTCCTGGCCCGCCTGGCCGGTGACGGCCAGGCCACGGAGGTGCCGCTCCCCCGGTTCGACCAGGTGACGCCGGCGGCACCGGTCGTCGACCTCGGGAAGGCCGTCGTCGCCCTCCTCACCGAGGGCGCGCTCGTCCCCGACGCCAACCCGGACGGGCTGGAGTCCGCTCGGGCCACCCGCTGGCTGCGCTACGCCCTGGCCGACAAGGACTCGCTCCCCGCCGGGGACTACCGCTCCGTCCACGGGGGCTTCTCGACGGTGTGGGCCAACGAGGACCCGCACCGCCTCCTCCCGATCGACGTCGCCCGCGATCTCGAGCGCGAGGGGGTAATCGGACGGCTCCACGACGAGTACTTCGTCACCGCCGGCAACGGCACCACCGTCGGCAACGCACGGCGGTTCGGCATCGAGCTGGCCGCCGAGCTCCGCCACGCCGAGGTCCAAGCCGCCATCCTCACCGCCACGTGAGGGACGGGAACGCGTTGCGGGTCAACGCTGGCGAAGGAGCTGGAAAGGGCCGGGATCCCCACGGCCCTGCTGTGCAACCTGGTGTCGGTCGCGTCACGCGTCGGCGCTCCCCGTGTCGTGGCCACCCGGGGCATCCCCTACCCGGCCGGCGACCCGTCCCTCGACCCCGCCGAGGAGCGGGCCTGGCGGCGCCGCCTGGTGGAGCGGGCCCTCGAGGCGGTGGCCACCCCGGTGTCCCAACCGATGGTTTTCACCGTCGGCGGCGAGGAGAGAGAGCAGACATGAGCGACCAGCGATGGCCGGTGATCACGGCCTCCACCCAGGTCCTGGCCCACACGCCCGGGCTGGCCCGCCACGGTTCGAAGCCGCGGCGGGAGCTGCCCAAGGACCCGGAGGTGGAGGCGGCCTTCCTGGCCTCCCTGCGCGGCTTCGACGACGCCGTGGCCTACCCGCCCCACCAGGCCTGGCTCGGGGCCATCCACCCCAGAGCGCTGCCCCACAGGCCGTGGGCCGGAGCCGGCGGCGCAGGCGCCTCCCGCTTCGGCGCCGCCGGCGAGCTCATGCCCGAGGACGAGTTCCTCGGGCTCCTGGCCGCCGTGGACCACTTCGGCCTCCTCACCCTGGACGACGACGTCGCCGAGCGGGCGGCGGCCTCGCTGGCCGGGCACCCGCTGGGCAAGCACTTCGACCTGACCCGGGTGGACGCGGCACGAGGTGACGCCGAGGCCGTGGCCGCCGAGCCGGGAGGCCTTTCCCTCCACCTCGGCCGGGACCGGCTGGCGGGGGCCATGAGGAGGGCCGACGCCGCCGACGAGGCCCTCTCGGCCACCGTGCTGCTCGAGAACCTGGCCGGCAAGGCCACCGCCACGCTGGCCCTGCTCCACCTCCTCGAGGCCAACGGCGTGGATCCCGCCTCCGTGGACTACGTCATCGGCTGCGGCGAGGAGGCCATCGGCGACCGCTACCAGCGGGGCGGGGGGAACATGGCCAAGGCGGTGGCCGAGGCGGCCGGCCTGTCCGAGGCGTCCGGGATGGACGTGAAGAACTTCTGCGCAGCACCGGCCCCGGCCCTGGTGGTGGGCGCCAGCCTGGTGGCCTCCGGCGTGTTCGAGCGGGTGGCGGTGGTCGCCGGTGGGTCCCTGGCCAAGCTGGGGATGAAGTTCCAGGGCCACCTGCGCAACCAGCTGCCCGTGCTCGAGGACGTGATGGGCGGCACGGCGGCGCTCATCCAGGCCGACGACGGGGTCTCCCCGCGGGTCCGCCTCGACGGGGTGGGGCGCCACCGGGTGTCGGCCGGCGGCTCCAACCCCCAGATCATGGAGGCCCTGGCCGTCGACCCCCTCGAGCGCCTGGGCCTGGCGATGACGGCGGTGGACGACTACGCCACCGAGCTGCACAACCCGGAGATCACCGAGGCGCAGGGGTCGGGCAACGTCCCGGAGCGCAACTACCGGACCATCGCCGCCCTGGCCGCCCGTCGAGGTGACATCGGCCGCGACGAGGTGAACGGGTTCGTAGCGGAGCGGGGGATGCCCGGCTTCGCCCCCACCCAGGGCCACCTCGCATCGGCCCTCTGCTACCTTCCCCACGCCCTCGCCCGCCTCACCACCGGGGAGGCCGAGAGGGTGATGTTCATGGCCAAGGGCAGCCTCTTCCTCGGCCGCATGTCCCAGAGCTCCGACGGTATGAGCGTGCTCCTCGAACGGAACCCCAAGGGAGGATGACGGTGCCGGCAGCCATCGCCGAAGCGACCAAGGACAACTTCCGAGACCTCGTCTCCGAGGGCCGCGTGCTGGTCGACCTGTGGGGCACCTCCTGCCAGACCTGCCTGGCCCTGATGCCTCACGTCGAGCGCCTGGCCGACGAGCGCCCCGACCTCAAGGTCGTCAAGCTCGAGGCACCCAAGGCCCGCCGTTTGTGCATCGAGCTCAAGGTGATGGGCCTTCCCGCCTTCCTGCTGTTCGAGGACGGCGAGGAGGTCGACCGCCTGGCCGCCCCCGACCTGTCGGCCTCCGGGCTGGAGTCGTGGCTGGACCAGGCGTTGGCCGCACGACGAAAGGAGTGAACCAGTCATGTTCGACGGCAAGAAGGTGATCGCCCTCGGCGAGCGCGACGGCATATCCGGTCCCGCCATCGCCGCGTGCGTCGAGGCGGCCGGAGGAGCGGTGGCCTTCTCGGCCACCGAGTGCTTCGTCTGAACGGCGGCGGGTGCCATGGACCTGCAGAGCCAGGAGGCCATCCTCCGGCTCTCGGAGCTCCACGGGCCACGTGACCTCGTCGTGATCATCGGCGCTCCCGACCCGGAGAGCGCCGAGATCGCAGCGGAGACGGTGGTGCTGGGAGATCCGGCCTATGCAGGCGCCCTGGCCGGGGTCCAGTTGGGCCTCGACGTGTACCACGTCCTCGACGACGAGGTGCGACAGGCGGTACCGGACGACGTGTGGGAGCAACAGATCGGTCTCACCGCCGACATCCTCGAGGCCGACGCGCTGAGTGCAGCCGTGGCCGGCATGCGGACCAAAGCCGGGTCCGAGCCGGGCACGGAGTGATGGGCGCCCAGCAGCCGAGGGACAGGCCGCTGGTCCACCTGGTGTTCCCGCGCTGGCAGGGCACGGGGCTGCACCTCGTCTTCGGCCATCGCATGCCGCCGATGGCGCTCCTGGTCCTGGCCGCCCTGGCCCGGCGCAGCGGCTGGGACGTGCGCGTGATCGACGAGAACTTCGAGCCGGTCCCGGACGAGGCCCCCGACCTGGCCGCCCTCACGGTGTGGACGCCCATCGCCCCCAGCGCCTACCGGCTGTGCGACGCCTACCGCGCCCGGGGGGTGCCGGTGGTCGTCGGGGGCGTCCACCCCTCGCTCCTGCCCGGTGAGGCCCTCCGCCACGCCGACGCCGTGCTGTCCGGCGAGGCCGAAGGCGTCTTCGCCACCGTGCTGGCCGACGCCGTGGCCGGACGCCTGCGGCCGCTGTACCAGGGACGGTGGCAGGGCATGGAGGCGGTGCCCACGGCCGACGAGTGGGCCGACATCCTCGGCTCCTGGCCCCTCACCCGCTACGCCCCGTTGAACACGCTGCAGACCACCCGGGGGTGCCGGTTCAACTGCGACTTCTGCTCGGTGATCCGCATCAACGGGCGCGGGTCGCGCCACCGCGACCCGGACCAGGTGCTCGACGAGGTGCGCGTGCTGAAGCGGGTGGGCCAGCACCTCGGGGACTTCTCCTACGTGTTCTTCCTGGACGACGACCTGGCTGCCGACCTCGACTACACCCGCCAGCTGGTCGACGCCATCCTGCGCTCCGGCGTGCGCTTCACGTGGGGCGCCCAAGCGTCCATCGGGCTGGCCCGCAACGTCGAGCTGTTGGACCTGGCCGCCCGTAGCGGCTGCCGGGTGATGTTCACCGGCTTCGAGAGCATCTCGCGGGAGGCGCTCGTCGAGTGCAACAAGAAGAACCGCCCGGGCCAGTACGGGGAGCTGGTCGGCCGCCTGCACGAGCGGGGGATGGCCGTCGAGGGCGGGTTCATCTTCGGGTTCGACCACGACCGGGCCAGCGTGTTCTCCGAGACGGTGGATTTCGTCGACCGCATCGGGGTGGACGTGGCTCACTTCTCCATCCTCACGCCCTATCCGGGCACCCACACCTACGCCCGGATGCTGGCCGACGACCGGATCACCTCCTTCGACTGGAAGCGCTACAACCTCTACAACGCCGTGTTCACCCCGGCCAACATGTCGGCCCAGGAGCTGGAGGACGGCACCAGGCAGGCCTACCGGTCGTTCTACGGCCGCGGTCGGCGCTGGCGCCGCTTCGTGCGCGAGTGCCGCCGGCGGGACCCCCGCTTCAACGCCGCCATCGCCTTCGGCGCCCACAACTACGCCCGCCACTACCGGCGTCCGGGCCTGTCGCCGGGCCCGGGGTACGAGGCGTCGCAAGAGGAGATCAGGGAGCTGGCCGCCGCCAGTCGGGCCCCGGCCCAGGAGGCCCTCGACGTGGCCTTCTCCGGCGCCCGCCGGCGATTGGACGTTTCGAGTACATAGGGGGCGGATTCCGCCCCCTATGTACTCG
>JALYHF010000058.1 GCA_030776745.1 Actinomycetota bacterium
CGTCGTGACAACGCCGTCACCGTCGGCTCCTTCAACTTCTCCGAGAGCGTGCTGCTGGCCGAGATCTACGCCCAGGCGCTGGAGGCGGCGGGGATCCCGGTCAAGCGGGAGTTCGAGGTCGGGACGCGTGAGGACGTGGAGCCGGCGCTGGAGCAGGGCCTCCTGGACGTGGTGCCGGAGTACCTCGGCACCGCCCTGGCCTTCCTGGACCCCGGTTCGGCGGGCGCCCTGCCCGACGCCCCGGCTGCCCACCGCAGGCTGTCCGAGATCCTGGCCCGTCGGGGCGTGCGGGCGCTGGCCTACGCGCCGGCCGAGAACCAGAACGGGGTGGTCGTCACCCCGAGGACGGCCGAGCAGTACGGGCTGCGGGCCGTGAGCGACCTCGGTCCGGTGGCCGGCAACCTCACCTTCGGCGGGCCGCCGGAGTGCCCGCGGCGGCCGTTCTGCCTCCTCGGCCTCCAGAGCACCTACGGCCTGCGCTTCCGCGACTTCCTGCCCTTGGACAGCGGCGGCCGCCTCACCCGCAACGCGCTGGAGGAGGGCCAGGTGGACGTGGGCCTGCTGTTCACCACCGACGGTCACCTGGCCGGCGGCGAGTTCGTCCTCCTCGCCGACGACCGTCGGCTCCAGCCGTCTGAGAACGTGGTCCCCGTGGTCCGGGCCGAGGTGATCGAGCGTCACGGCGATCGCCTCGTGCGCCGGCTCGAAGCCGTGTCGGCCGCCCTCACCACCCCCGAGCTGGCCGGCCTGAACCGCCGGGTCGACATCGACGGGCAGCGGCCGGGGGACGTGGCCGCCGAGTGGCTCCGCAGCCACGGGCTGGCGGGTCGGACGCCTGACTGACCCAGTGGGCGGGCGTCGCCCGCGAGCGTCGTCCGTCCCCGTGGGTCAGGGGTGCCCATGCCGTTCGGGTCCGTCGCGTCTAGAGTGATCGTTCGATCCCAGCGGCCTCGCCGGGATCGACACGCGATCCCCGACATCCCGGAGCGCACCAACGGTCGCCCTCACGAAGGCGCAGGCGCCCAGGGAGACGAGAACCGTTGGAAGGAGCACGAGATGGCTGTGGTCACCATGAAGCAGTTGTTGGAGGCGGGTGTCCACTTCGGGCACCAGACCCGGCGCTGGAACCCGAAGATGAAGCGGTTCATCTTCGGCGAGCGCAACGGCATCTACATCATCGATCTCAACCAGACGCTGCAGCGCATCGAGGTGGCGTACTCCTTCGTGCGCGACCTGGTGGCCGGTGGGGGCTCGATCGTGTTCGTCGGCACGAAGAAGCAGACCCAGGATCCCGTGGCCAGCTACGCGCAGCAGTGCGGCATGCCGTACATCAACGAGCGCTGGCTCGGCGGCATGCTGACCAACTTCTCCACCATCAGCGCCCGGGTGAAGAAGATGACCGAGTACGAGCGCATGAAGGCCGCCGGCGACTTCGAGGCCATGCCCAAGAAGGAGGCCCTCATCCTCAGCCGGGAGCTCGAGAAGCTCCAGCGCAACCTGGGCGGCATCCGCGGGATGCACCGACTCCCAGACGCGGTGTTCGTCATCGACACCAAGAAGGAGCACATCGCCGTCACGGAGGCCAACAAGTTGGGGCTGCCCATCGTGGCCGTCGTGGACACGAACTGTGATCCGGACGTCATCGACTACGTCATCCCTGGGAACGACGACGCCATCAGAGCGGGGAACCTGCTGTGCCGAGTGATCGCCGACGCCGTGAACGAAGGCCGTTTCATCGCCTCCCGCAAGGCCGCTCGTGAGGCGCCGCCGGGCGGCCCCCCAGCGGCCGCCGACCCGGAGCAAGAGGCTCGACGGGCCCAGCAACAGCTCGAGGCGCGCCGTCAGGCGGCCCTCCAGGCCCAAGAGCGCGAAGCCCGTCTGGCGGCCAGGCGGGCCTCTTCGGAGCCCGGAACTGGCCCTGCCGCCGAGGAGACCCCTCCGCCGGCGGACGCCGGGGGGCTTCCATCGCCGACGTCCGACCCTGCGCCCAGCCCCACCGTCCCGGCTGGGGAGCGGGGCTAGTAGCGATGGCGGAGTTCACGGCGCGTGACGTCAAGCGGCTTCGAGACGCCACCGGGGCCGGGATGATGGACGCCAAGAGAGCCCTCGTCGAGAGCGACGGCGATTTCGAGGCCGGTGCCCGGTGGCTGCGGGAGAAGGGCCTGGGGAAGGCGGCCGGGAGAGCCGGTCGGGAGAACACCGAGGGTGCTGTTGCCCTGGCCCAGTCGGGCTCCGTGGCCGTCCTCGTGGAGCTCAAGTGCGAGACGGACTTCGTGGCCAAGTCGCCCGATTTCGTGAACCTGGCCAACGACTTGGCCCAACTCGTCGCCGAGAGCGGTGAGGACGCCGTCAAGGAGAAGGCGGACGCTCTCGACGACCTCAAGGTCACCCTCAAGGAGAACATCGAGCTGGGCCGGGTGGTGCGCTTCGACGCGGCACCCGGGAACGTGCTCGACAGCTACCTCCACGTGCAGAGCGACCGGGGCAGGAACGGCGTGCTCGTGGAGCTGCAGGGCGGGAGCCAGGAGCTGGCCCACGACATCGCCGTCCACATCGCCTTCGCCCGGCCCCGTCACCTCTCCCGGGAGGACGTGGCCGAGAGCGAGGTGGCGGCCGAGCGGGAGGTGATCGAGGCGCTCGCTCGCAACGAGGGCAAGCCCGACCAGGCGCTGCCCAAGATCGTCGAGGGCCGGCTCAACGGCTGGTTCAAGGAGCGTTGCCTCCTGGAGCAGCCCTTCGTGAAGGATGAGAAGCGCACCATCCAACAGCTGCTGGACGGTGCCGTCGTGGTGCGGTACGCCCAGGTGGAGATCGGCACCTCCTGATGCCGGCGCGGCGTCGCTGGCGGCGGGTGGTTCTCAAGCTCTCCGGGGAGGCGTTCGCCAGCACCGCGTCCGACGAGACCATCGACGGGGTCGTCGTGGAGCGCATGGCCGGCGAGATCGCCGACGCCAGGGCGGAGCTGGACGTGGAGATCGCCGTCGTGGTCGGCGGCGGCAACATCTGGCGGGGGAGCACCGGCGTCGGCGCAGGGATCGACCGGGCCACGGCCGACTACATGGGGATGCTGGCCACGGTCATCAACGCCCTCGCGCTCCAGGACGCTCTCGAGCGCCACGGGCAGGCCACCCGGGTCCTCTCGGCCATCCAGATGGCCGAGGTGGCCGAGCCCTACATCCGGCGCCGGGCCATGCGCCACCTGGAGAAGGGCCGTGTCGTCGTCTTCGCGGCGGGGATGGGGAACCCGTTCTTCACCACCGACACCCCCGCCGCCCTCCGAGCGGCGGAGATCGAGGCCGCCGTGCTCCTCAAGGGCACCCACGGCGGCGTGGACGGGGTCTATTCGGCCGACCCTCGCCTCGACCCTTCGGCCACCCGCTTCGACGAGATCACTTTCAAGGAGGTGCTGGAGCGGGACCTGCGGGTGATGGACCTCACCGCCATCACCTTCTGCAAGGACAACCGGCTGCCCATCCTGGTGTTCGACGTGATGACGCCCGGCAACCTGCGCCGCGCCCTCGGCGGTGAGCCGATCGGTACGCTGGTCCAGTGATGGACGACGATTCGCTCATCGGTGCCGCCATCTCGGCCGGCCGGGACAAGATGGTGAAGGCCGTCGCCCACGCCCAGTCCGAACTGGCCACCATCCGCACCGGGCGGGCGTCGCCCGCCCTGGTGGAACGGCTCAAGGTCGATTACTACGGCACCGAGGTGCCGCTTCAGCAGCTGGCCGGCTTCAGCGTGCCCGAGGCCAGGCTGCTGGTCATCACTCCCTACGACAAGGGCTCCATCAAGGGCATCGAGAAGGCCATCCAGCACTCCGACCTCGGCATCAACCCGGGCAACGACGGCCAGGTCATCCGCTTGGCCTTCCCGCCCCTCACCACCGAGCGGCGGAAGGAGATGGTGAAGCTGGCCAAGCACAAGGCCGAGGAGGCACGCGTCGCCGTCCGCAACCTGCGCCGGGCCGTCCGCCATGAGCTCGAGGCCCTGGAACGGGACGGGGACATCTCCGCCGACGAGCTCGAGCGGGCCGAGAAGGAGCTCGAGAGGATCACGCACGACCACGTGGCCGAGATCGACCGCCTGCTGCACCACAAGGAACAAGAGCTTCTCGAGGTGTGATGGCGACGGCCCCAACGATCCCATCGGTGTCGGTGGCGAAGGCCCCGAGCAGGGCCTGAGCCAGTCCCTCAAGGAGGGTTCCGTGGACGAGTACGACGACGAGGAAGTCCAGAAGCGCCAGCGGCCGAGGGCCGAGGGGGTGCGGATCATCGGGGCCGAGGAGGCCGCCCGGGCCCTCGAGGAGGGCCAGGCGACGGGTCGCCGGCCCGAGGACGCCCCCCGGTTCGGGGACGTCCCCGAACGACCCTCGGGCCCACGCCCGGCTCAGCGCTTTCCGCTGCCGGGGTCGGTGGACCCGGCCGACGCCGTGCGCCGCCCTCCGCCGGCCCGCTCGCCGGGCCCCTCGTTCCCTCCCGGGGAGGCCCCCGAGATGCCGCACTGGACCGAGCCACCGAGCGGAGAGGTGCCCCGGATCCTGGCTCCCGGCGAAGACGAGGGCCGCGAGGGCTGGTCGGGCCTCGCTCCCAGCCAGGGCCCGCGCTGGCGCGACCGGGACTCGGATTGGTCGGATTCCGACTTCGAGGACGTGGCCTCCTTCGTCGGCGACGACGGCCCTGCCCTCGGGGCGCTCGACGTCAACCGCACCGAGCACTCCGACCTGTTCTCCTTCGAGGAGCCGGAGCCGGAGCCGGAGCCGGAGCCGGTACGGGCCCCGGCTCCGCCCCCACCCAGGCCACCCAGGTCTGCCTCCGTCACCACCCCCATCCGCACCCGCCAGCCCCGCGCGCCCGAGGCCAGTCCGAAGGCGGCGTCCTCGGGTGGTCGCGACATGGGCATGGCGGTGGGAGTGGGCGCCGCCTTGGCCGCCGGCGCCCTGCTGTTGTTCAAGGCCGGTCCCAGGTACGCGCTGGTGCTGGCCATGGCCGCCGTGACCCTGGCCGCCGTCGAGGTCTTCGACGCGTTCCGCCGGGCCGGCCACCGCCCGGCCACCCTGCTCGGCCTCACCGCCACCGTCGCCATCATGTTGGCCGCCTACAACCAGGGTGAGATGGCGATCCCCCTGGTCATGGCCCTCATGACCATCTTCACGTTCCTGTGGTACCTGTTCGGCGTGGTCCGGGCCCGCCCCACCGTGAACGTGGCCGTCACGCTGCTCGGGTTCTTGTGGGTCGGCTTCTTCGGATCGTTCGCCGCCCTGCTCCTCGCCTTCCCGAACCGCGAGGGCATCGCCTTCCTCCTGGGCGCCGTGGTGGCCACCGCCGCCTATGACATCGGTGGGCTGTTCTTCGGCAGCCAGATGGGGCGGCGTCCCCTCGTGCCCGAGATCAGCCCCAACAAGACGCTCGAAGGGCTGCTCGGGGGCATGGCCACCACCGTGTTCGTCACGGTCCTGGTCGTCGGCGTCCTGCCCGGCATCCACCCGTGGACCTCGGGGACGGCGCTGGCCCTCGGGGGGCTGGTCGCCGTGGTGGCGCCCCTCGGCGACCTGTGCGAGTCGATGGTCAAGCGAGACCTCGGGGTGAAGGACATGGGCACCCTGCTGCCCGGCCACGGCGGCGTCCTCGACCGCTTCGACGGCCTCTTGTTCGTCCTCCCGGCGACGTACTACCTCGTCAAGCTCTTGAACCTGGGTTGACCACCATCTCGCTCGTCGGCTCCACGGGGTCGATCGGAACGCAGGCCATCGAGGTGGTGCGGTC
>JALYHF010000059.1 GCA_030776745.1 Actinomycetota bacterium
CCCGGAGGTCCACCAGGCCCCGGAGCGTGAGGCTGTCGCGATGGGTGGGCCGAGCGCCGACCAGCTCCATGGTGGCGAAGCGGTCGAGCAGGCGGTCGAGCACGATCTGGCCTTCGAGGCGGGCCAATGCCGCGCCCAGGCAGAAGTGGATGCCCCCGCCGAAGCTCATGGGTGCCCCCTCGTCCCGTGCCACATCGAGGCGCTCGGGATCCCCGAAGCGAGCCGGGTCGCGGTTGGCCGCGCCGAGCAGGGCCACGACCGCGCTCCCGGCCTTGATCTGATGCCCGCCGATCGACAGGTCCTCGTAGGCGGTGCGAACCGCGATCTGCACCGGGCTGTCGTAGCGCAGCAGCTCCTCGACCGCAGATCGGACCAGCGAACGGTCGGTCCGCAGGCGAGCCAGCTGGTCGGGATGGCGCAGCAGGGCCAGCAGCCCGTTGCCGATGAGATTGGTGGTCGTCTCGAACCCGGCCGCGAACAGCAGGATGGACGTGGAGATCAGCTCGTGTTCGCTCAGCTGGTCGCCCTTGTCCTCGGCCTCGATCAGCCTGGTGAGCAGGTCGTCGCGGGGATGGGCCCGGCGCTCCGCCACCAGGGCGGCGAAGTACTCCTCCAACCTGATGTCGGCGGCGGTGGCCTCGGCCAGCGCAGCCGGGGTGACGGCCAGCTCGAGCACGGCGGTCACGGCCCCCACCAGCGGCCGAAGGCCGGGCCGGTCCTCGGCGGGCACCCCGAGCATCTCGCCGATGACCGTCACCGGGAGGGGGAAGGCCAAAGCGTCCATGACGTCGACCTCCCTGGTGCCGAAGGCGTCGAGCAGCTCGTCGACCAGGGCCACGATGCGAGGCCGCAGGGTCTCCACCGTCCGGGGCGTGAAGGCCCGGGTGACCAGCCCCCGGAGGCGGGTGTGGTCGGGCGGGTCGGTGGTCAACATGTTGGAGCGGTCGTTGCGGAACCGGTCCTGGGCGGCCCGCTCCTCGTCGCTCAGCCCCAAAGCGTTGACCACGCCCGAGAAATCCTTGCCGACGCCGGGATGGCGGAGGAGCTGCTGGCAGTCGTCGTAGCGGCTGAGGGCCCAGAAGCCGAAGGCGCTGTGGTGAACCGGCGCCACGGCCCGCAGCCTGGCGTAGCGGGGGTAGGGGTCGGCCCGGCCCTCCGGCGTCGCCACCAGCTCGGCGAGGAGGCTGTCGGGCTCGACGGCGGACACCGTGGTCATGACCCAGTGCTACCAGGGATCGGGGCCGCTTGGTGGATCGCTCGCTCTTGGCTCGGCCTCGGCGTCGTATCACCGCCGGGATGGCAGACAACGCCGACCCAGTCCGGTCTGACCATCCTGGGACGCCGCCGACGGGGGAAGCCAGCCGCAACCGTCAGCTACTGACGTGGTATGGCAGCAACTGCGGGGCCCTCGGCTGGCGGGAGGTGCAGGCGGATGAAGCAGCACGATTCTTCCAGCGAGACGTCGATGAGTTGATCGAGGTAGAGATCCTTCCGAGGCAGGTGGTCACGCGGATCGTGAGGCGCCCAGACTTGGACAGCGTGCCCGGTACATGCTTGCGCTGGGGTTTCCGGGTCACGGTGCCCGGATTCGGCACCAGCGAGAGCCCGACAGGAGCTGCTCCCTCGAGATTCTTCAGCATCAAGGCGCCGCCCCAGCGTTGCGCCCGAGGGGGCACCACTGGAGACTGGACCCATGCGGGTGCTCGTGTCCACCACGGCGGGGGCAGGCCATTTCGGACCCCTCGTCCCCTTCGCCGGGGCGCTCCGCCGCGCTGGCCACGACGTGGTCGTGGCAGCGCCTGGGTCGTTCGCGTCGGCCGTCGAGCGGGCAGGCTTCGCCCACCACCCGTTCGCGGACGCACCCCCAGAGGAGCTGCAAGCCGTCTTCGGCGGCCTCTCCGACCTCTCCAACGACGAGGGAAATGCGGTGGTCATGCGGGAGGTCTTCGGCCGGATCGACACCCGGGCCGCCCTGCCCGGAGTAGAGGCTGTCGTCGACGAGTGGCGCCCGGATCTGATACTTCGCGAGAGCTGCGAGTTCGCCTCCTACCTCGTGGCCGAGGCCGCCGGCATCCCGCACGTCCACGTCGCCATCGGCCTGGCCTCGTTCGGCGAGCTCGCCGCTGGAGTGCTCGAGGATCCCCTCACTGAATTTGGCGCCGACGCCGGGCTGGTGTCGCTGCGGTCGGCGCCCACCCTCACGCTGGTCCCCGAGTCCCTGGAAGGGACGCCCACACCGCCGGGGGGAGCCGGGCGCTATCGCGACGACACCGCCAACGAAGGCACCGGGCCGCTGCCCGCTTGGTGGGGGGACTCTTCAGACCCCCTGGTGTATGTCACCTTCGGCTCGGTGGCAGGCGGGCTCGGGCTCTTCCCCAGCTTCTACCGGGACGTGATCGCCGCCCTGGCCGAGGTCCCCGTCCGCGTTCTCCTCACGACTGGTGACGCCGGCGACCCCAATGACCTCGGGATCCTTCCGGCCAACGTCCACGTGGAGCGGTGGTGGCCCCAGAAGGCGGTGATGCCCGACGCTGCCGCCATGGTGGGACACGGCGGCTTCGGCACGACGCTGCTCGGCCTCGCCTCCGGGCTCCCAATGGTGGTCGTGCCGCTCTTCGCCGACCAGCCCTACAACGCCCGGCGGGTCGCGGCGGTCGGCGCCGGGATCGTGCTCGAGGGTGGCCCGGCGGCCGTCACTTCCCTCGCCGGCGCTGTGCAACGCCTCCTCGCCGACGCTTGCTACCGCGCGGCGGCGAGGCGCATCGCAGAGGAGATCTCGCAGCTCCGTCCAGTCTCGGCGTCCGTGGCGTTCCTCGAGCAGGTGGCCGGGTAGCGCTCACCGGGGTGGGAGGGCCGCCCGCCAGACTGCGCGGTATTGCGCTGCCTTCCTACACGGCGCCCCGGATTTCTCGCGCTCATAGAGGTGGAGAGTCGGGAACACTCGATAGCGGTACGACGGCGGCGCGAGATAGCCCGGGTTGCTCGTGCACGGTTCGCCGGTGCTCGTTCAGGTAAGCAGCAGGATGAGCAGGATGATCAGCAGGATGCCGCCTAGCCCAATCCCGGGCGTTCGGTACGACCCCCCGCCGTATCCGAAAGCGCCCAGAACGACGAGCACGAGCAGCACCACGAGCACAATCTCGATGAGGCCCATGGAACCTCGCGTTCCCAACTACGCCCTCGCCGAATCCTGCTTCGACTTGCGAGTTGCCGGACCGGTCGCGCTGAAGGCTGGCGACGGCCCGGCTTCGGCAGGGGTGCAGCGCGCGAGAACGCGAGGCGGCACTGAACTCGGGTGATCGGCGGGGACTCGTTGATGCGACCATCGGGCGCTGCCACGGGGCGCGTCGCAGGGAGCAGCTGGCGGTGAGACTGGCGCACATGACCCCGGACCTCTGGACCGCCGTCTACGGCTACATCTGCGACTCCTCGTGCGCGCGACTCCGTAAAGGGCCAGCCGGACTTCAGCTCTTGGCCGTGTTGCGAGCCGGGCCGGCCTACGGCTGCGTCATCATCGAGGACATCAAGCGCCGGGAGGCGCGGTGTTCGACCTCCCGGAAAGCACCGTCTACCCAGCGCTCCACCGGATGGAAGAAGGACGGACTGCTCCGCAGCCAATGGGCCGAACGGCCGCCGACGCCGCGTGTACACCCTCACGCCGGATGGGGAGGCGTCGCTGGGGGACCAGCACGAAGCTTGGCGCCGTTTCTCCATTGCCGTCTCCTCGGTGGCGGAGGACCGGTGATGGCGCCGGACGGGCCGATCGAGGCATACATGGCGAGTTTCGGCCGCGCCCCGGCCGTAACGCCCCGCCGTCGCCGGCGCGTGCTCGAGGAGACCGAGGGCACCTGCGGGACGCGGCAGACGGCCTGGCGGTGGCCGGCGCCTTCCGGTTGGAAGCGCAGCAGCACGCCATCGCCCGCTTCGGCGGGCCAGAGGCTGCCGCCGCCCTGTTCGGTTCGAGCCTGACCGGCCTGGTCTACCGCTACGTCCTCGGCCTGGTGCGCAAGAACACCCAGAAGCGGGCGTGGGCCGTGCTCCGGTCGCCGACCGACGCCGACGCGCGCATCCCCAACTCGACCTGGACGGTGGCGGACGCGGCGGCCCATCTGGCCGTGGATGTTCCACACCACGGCCACCCGTGGGGAGGTCCCAGTTAGACGCGTAGAGCCTCATTCCACGAGGGGATGGTGCGCGGGTCCATCGTCGACTGAGGGCTCAGCGATAACGCCTCGAACCAGGGCCCTGAAACAGCCATGTGGCCAGCGCTGTTGCGGGTCCCACTCACGGGGGCGAGCCGGACCCTTCCTCCGGCGACGCGTTCGTCGACGGGAGCCGGCGCCTGGCACCCCTTGCCCTCCGCCATCTGCGTCGCCTGCCCTCGAGCCTCCAGCGCCACCACGAAGCTTGGATGGCAGCGCTTCGGTGGCGCTCGGCGTCCGACGGACGCGGGCGTCAGCCTGCTGGCGCGACATCTCGCCATGACTGGGACGACGACACCTGGCATCTGCGCCGCGCCTTGGGCGTGCGCTGGGACG
>JALYHF010000060.1 GCA_030776745.1 Actinomycetota bacterium
CCCTTGGAGGAGTCGCAGGGACGGCCGGTAGTGAAGTCCGGCCCAGAACCGGCCTCCCAGAGATCCTTCCTTCCCGCGCATGTAGCGCTCACTCCTCCCGCCTGCACATAGAAGGGGTGGCAAGCGAGGAGGCGGCGACCATGGGCAACCCGAGCCGGAGGCTCCTCCGGACCCACACGTTCGGCCCAGGCCTCCTCGCCCTCGCGCTCACTGTCGGGGCGTGCGCCGGCAGCGAGGACCCCGACGGCGCGTCGGCGGCACCAACCGCTCCGACGACGACGCCCGCTCCGGCCACGTCGTCGATCACCCCGCCCGAGGAAGAGGCGGTCGAGGCCGCCTACCGGGAGTTCTGGGACGCCTACCTCGAAGCGGCCGACCCCATGGACCCCTCCAACCCCGTACTCGCTCAGCACGCGGTGAATCCCCAGCTCGAGCGCCTGCAACGGAGCTTCCTGGCCCGCCGATCGAGCGGCGAGGTGATCCGCGGGACGCTCGACCTGGCCCCGAGCGTGGAGCGCGTCGAGGGCGGGACGGCGATCGTCAGCGACTGCTACGTCGACTCGACGGGCGTCTACGACGCCGAGTCGGGCGAGCGCAAGGACACCGCCAGCGGCGTCCGCCACGAGATCACCGCCGAACTCGTCCTCGACGGTGCCGTCTGGAAGGTGCGCGACATCACCAGGGAGGGTGAGGGGTGCGAACCCGCCTGACCGCCGGAGCTGCCGGCGCCGTCGTCGCCTTCGTGTTCCTGGCAGCGACTTCGCCGGCCCTGGCCGACGGAACGGCCGACGCGTGGAACGACGGCAGCTCCGTCGGAGGCGCAGCCGAGGAGGAGATTCAGGTGCCGAGCGAACCCGCCAGCACAGGAGCGTCCAGCAGGAAGCGAGGCCGGGCGGCGAGCGACTGCTCCTACAGCGTCCTCACCGGAGACGACGCTGCCGCCGCCGAAGGGTTCGCCGAGAGCGGCTGGTCGCGGGCGAAGCAGGGTGAAGGCCCGGGGAAGTGGTTCCGCAAGGTCTGCACCGACGAGCAGGGCCAGTCGAAGGGGACCGTCGTGTGGGTCGCCGACCGGGAGCCGGTCGATCCCCTGGTCCTGGCCCGCCGAGCGCAGGACCGTGTCGCTGTCCCCGAGCCGGCCGTGCACCTCAACCCCGCCGCCGACCGGAACCAGGTCGTCAACCTCCCGACGCTGCTGTGGATCGATGCGAGCCAGTGGCAGCCGGTGACGGCGTCGGCGTCGGCCGGCGGTGTCACCGCCACCGTCGCTGCCCGTCCCGTCAGCGTCGAGTGGGACATGGGCAACGGCGACACCCTCACCTGCCCGGGACCGGGAACGCCCTACGAGGACGGCACGCCGCCGAGCGAGGGTGCCTGTCAGTACACGTATCGACGCAGCTCGGCCTCGGCTCCGGGCGGAGCCTTCACCGTCACCGCCACGACCGTGTGGGAGGTCGTCTGGGACGCCGACGGTGCTGCCGGTGGGGGCTCGCTCGGCACCAGCCGCCGCTCGACCTCATTCCCCGTGCGAGTAGCCGAGATCCAGGCCGTCAACCAGTAGCGAGGAGCCAGCGTGACTTCGACCAAGACCACCCTCCGGCCGCCGGTGACCAACAACGGCGATGGCCGCCGACCGCCGCAGCCGCCGGCATCCCGCACCGCTCCCGTCCTCGACCGGAACCGGACCCGGGTCGTCGGGGGTGTCCTGCTGATGGCGGCCAGCGCCCTAGTGGCGGCGCTGCTCTACGCAAGCCTCGGCGACCGCCACGCCGTGTTGACCGTGGTCCAGCCGGTGACGGCGGGTCAGGTCATCGAGCCGGCCGACCTCGGCGAGTCCCTGGTGTCGGTGGACGCGGCTGAGGCGACGGTCGAGGCCGAGCGGCGCGACGACATCGTCGGTCGCGTGGCCGCCGTCGACCTCGTGGCCGGCAGCCTCCTCGCCGACCAGCAGGTGGCCGACGCGCCCGTCGCCCCCTCGGGCGAGGCGGTGGTCGGCGCCGTCCTGGCCCCGGGCGCCTTCCCGCTTGACCTCCGCCGAGGCGACCGAGTCATCGCCATCCTCGTCCCGGCGGACGCGGCCGACGTCGAGAGCCCAGGAGGAGCCGTCCCCTCCGCGCCGGCGACCGTCGTCGCCGTCGAGGACCAGCCCGACAGCGGAGGCGGCATCGCTGTCTCACTCGCCGTATCCCCCGATGACGCCGGCGACCTGAGCGTCGGCGGTGCCCAGGGCCGCCTGACCCTCGTACTGGCGCCGCGATGACCACCATCGCCCTCTGCTCGGTCAAGCACTCGCCCGGGGCGACGACCGCCGCCCTGGCCGCCTGCGCGGCCTGGTCCGACGGCCGCGATGCCTCACCGATCCTCGTCGAGGCGGACCCGGCCGGGGGCGACCTGGCCGCCCGGCTCGGCGTCCCCTTCGAGCCCGGGCTGGCGAGCCTGGCTGCCTCCGCCCGCCACCCCGGCCGACCCATACTCATGGCCGACCACGCCAGACCGCTGCCGTGCGGAGGCCGGGTGCTGATGGCTCCGAGCGCCCCGGTGCAGGCATCGGGCGCGGTCAGGACATTGGGCGCTCGGCTGCCCGCCGTCCTCGCCGAGTCGGGGGGCCGAGGTGTCGTGGACTGTGGCCGCTGGTCGCCGGAGTCCCCGGCGAGTGCGGTGATGGCCACAGCCGAGCTGACCCTGGTCGTGGTGTACGCCGACCTGGCCGGAGTCGACCACCTCCGATCGCGTCTTCCCGCCC
>JALYHF010000061.1 GCA_030776745.1 Actinomycetota bacterium
ACGGCCGCTCGACGCTGCTGCAGGAGTTCTCACTCTACACCGACGACGCCGAGGCCACCGGCGCCACCACCCGCGTCGAGGTCCGTGTCGAGGTGGACTGGCGCGAGCACCACAAGCTCCTGAAGCTCATCTTCCCCGTCATTCTGAGCAACGCGAAGAACCCCCGCGCGAAGCGCTCGCCGGCAAGGCCGGCGCTTCCCTCAGCCAACATCACCCCGGAGCGTCCCCTCTTGTCGTCGACGAGCAGACGTTGACCATCGAGAACGGACGGTTGCGGCTGTGTATCGACCCCAGCACGGGCACCATCGCCGAGCTTTATGACAAATCGGCCGAAATCCACGTGCTTGCCGGCCCTGGTGCCCGCCCGGTGGTGATGGCGGACCCAAGCGACACCTGGAGCCACGATGTCCTCCGCTTCGAGGACGAGGTCGGCCAGTTCACCCCTACCCGCGTCACACTGGTGGAGCAGGGCCCGGTCCGGGCGACCATCCACGTCGAGGGCGCCTACGGCCGCTCGACGCTGCTGCAGGAGTTCTCTCTCTACGCCTGCGATCCCGAGGCCACCGGCACTCCCACTCGTGTCGAGGTCCGTGTCGAGGTGGACTGGCGCGAGCACCACAAGCTCCTGAAGCTCATCTTTCCCGTCAACTTGAGCATGGCCGAGGTCACCGCCGAGATCCCCTACGGGCACCTGGCCCGTACCGCCGACGGCGCGGAGGAGCCAGTCCAGCGCTGGCTCGACATCTCGGGCCCGGTGCGCGGCCCTGGGACCCTCTACGGCCTGAGCCTCATGAGCGACGCCAAAGCGAGCTACAGCGCCACCCGAAAGGAGTTGCGCCTGACCATACTCCGCAGCCCCATAGCCGCCCACCACGACCCCGCCGTTCCCGACCCCGACCGCCACTACACCTATCTCGACCAGGGAGTACAGACCTTCCGGTACTCCCTCTTCCCCCACCAGGGCACCTGGAAGCACGCCCAAACCGTCCGCCACACTGCCGAGCACTGCGCCCGCCCGACCGTCGTCCTCGAGACCTTCCACCCCGGCCCGTTGCCGCAAACGAACTCCTTCCTCGCCATCGAGTCCGGCACCGTCGCCCTGGGCGCCCTCAAACGCGCCGAGGACGGCACCGGTACGATCCTGCGCCTCTACGAGACGGACCGGACGGCAACCACGGCGCGGGTGGCGATGACGGCATGGGGACGGGTGTCTGAAGAGCGGTTTGCGCCTGGCCGGATCAAAACGGTTCTCGCCGCCGATAATGCAGAAGCGCCGATCCGCGACGTTAATCTCCTTGAACGTTCAGGGGTGTAGCCTGACTGGTTGGATCCAATTCCTTACCTAAGCCGCCGGTAAGCCTACTTGAATCTCCGTCTCCGCATGCATCGCCGCCTACGGCGCCGAGCGATTCGCGCCGGGTGCGCTGTCAGGATTCATCGCTCTTCTCGGAGTGACGATGAAGCGGCAACCACCCGTTAAATGTCTGGTACGGCCCTGAGGTTCAACCGGCGGACATGTCCTCCCGCATCAACGGTCGTCACTGCAGCCAAGCCGACCGGGCACTGTGCGGTGCATCGCTACCCCTGTTACCTGTGAGGGGCGTGGTACGATGAGCGGGCTGGGAGCAGCGTCGCAATAACTTAGGATGGAAACCACATGGCGGGGCGAGGACGCATCGGTGATCGGTTGCTGTGCCACACATTCGGCGTGCTGCTGGTCGTGCTGGTTCTGCTGAGCTCGGTGGTGGGGGCAAAGGCGCAGGAGGGTGCGTCGGCTGAGGTGGGCGCCAGTGGCCTCACCGAGATGCTGGCAATGGTCCCGGCTGAGCTGCCCGAATTAGAGGATCCCGAAGGGCTCTACGTAGCTTATGCCGACCTCGCGGCGCAGCTGGACGCGGTCGGCATCGAGCCGCCGGCCAGCTTCGAGGATGAGGGGTTCCGGGACTGGTCGCGGGCGACCTTGGGGATGTGGCTGCCATCGATCCCCAGCCTCTGGTTTCAGGAGTTTCGGGCGGACTACGGCTTTGACCTGCTCCAGGCCGAGCAGACCCTGGAGATCAGCCTGCCTCCGTTCAACCTGTCCCTCTACCGAGGCCAATTCGACGAGGCGGCGGTGCTGGCGGCCCTCGAGGAGATCGGCTATCGCCCCGGTGGCGTCGCCGATCGGCTGGTGCTCTCGCTGGGCGACGAGATCAGTTTCGAAGGCCCCGGCCGGTACACGCTCGGCGCGATGAACTACATGACGATCCTAGAAGACGGGACGCTCGCCTTCGCCTCCCAGCGGTCGACCATCGAGGCGATCATCGCGGTCGACAATGGTGAAGCACCCTCAATGGCGGAGGAGGACGGCGTGGCAACGCTGCTCTCGCATGCGCCCTCTGACCTCGTGACAGCTCTGCTGGCGCCGGGGACTCAGCTGATGGCTGATCCCCTAGCGGGGTTCCTGCGCACGGAGGCGGGGGCTACGCCGGATCTTGACGCCATGGCGACAGAGCAGGCGGCGATTGCCGAGATGCCACGGGTCTCGCTGGCGCTGCTGGGCGAGACGGCCGGAGGCCCGCTGATGCCGGCCGGCGAGGGCACCCCGGAGCCTTTACCTGAGAACGTGCCAGCGGCACGCGGGGTCATCGTCCTGCTGATGCCCGGGCCGGCCGCCGCCGAAGCTGCCGTGCCGGTCATCGAGGAGCGGCTGGCGACTGGCGCCACTTTATCCAACGGCCAACCCTTCGCTCAGCTCTTCCCGGACCCAACCGTGACTGCCGTGCCGGAGGAAGCAGTCGTCGTCGTCGAGCTGCCCTTCGGGGAGACATCCCGCGGTATCCTGCGCGTCCTCTTCAACTCCCGCGATCTCGGCTTTGTGACCTGGGCCTGACATAGGCGACAAAGCCGAAGTGCGACCCACCAGCGCGCCTCCGCGGGCGAAACGTAGATGTCTCGATTTAGCAACCCAACTCAACTCTGGAGGCCAAGATGAAGGGACAAGCAATCGGTAGCGGAGGGCAACTTCGCAGCGTTCTCCTCATCGTGGTGGTTCTCCTGCTCGTCACGCGTGTTGGAAACGTGGAGGCGCAGGAGGGGTCACCCGCTCCAAGCCCAGATGGTGCCTCCGGCCTCACTGAAATGCTGGCCCATGTGCCGGCCGACCTGCCCGAGTTGGAGTCGCCGGAGCACGCGATCGTTGCCTACGCCGACATCGCGGCGCAGCTGAAGGCCGTTGGGGTTGAGGCGCCGGAGAGCGTCG
>JALYHF010000062.1 GCA_030776745.1 Actinomycetota bacterium
GGTGGCGGCCGGCGAGTGCGGTCCCGACGACGTCGCCTGGGCGGCCCTGCCCACGCCGGACCTGGCCCTCGTGCTGGGTCGGCGCGGGCGGCCCTTCCGGGCCCGGGAGCGACGCCAGCTGGCGGCGCTGGCCCGCATCGCCGACTGCCGGTGGGTGCAGCTCTCGGCCCGGGCCAGCACCGTCGGCTCCTCCGGCCCCTGACGGCTCGTCCCGTTCAGGTGGTAGTGGCCGGCGCCGCCGCCGTTGTCGTCAGGGGCAGGCCCATCCCCGTGACCGCTCCACCGCCCGTCGCCAGCCGCCGTAGCGGGCGTCGGCGCCGGCCTTGCTGGCCCGGCGGGTGAACTCGGCGTCCAGGCTCCAATGCCCGGCCACGTCGTCGAGCGACGACCACACCCCTTCGGCCAGCCCGGCCAGGTAGGCGGCGCCGAGGGCAGTGGTCTCTCGCACCCGCGGCCGGCTGACCGCCACGCCCAGCTGGTCGGCCTGCAGCTGGAGAAGGAGGTCGTTGACCGCCGCGCCCCCGTCCACCCGCAGCGTGGTGACGGCCCGTGCTCCCGCCGACACCATGGCCTCCACCACGTCGCGCGTCTGGTAGGCCATGGCCTCGAGGGCGGCTCGGGCCAGGTGGGCCCGTCCGGTCCCCCGGGCCAGCCCCACCACGGTGCCTCTGGCGTGGGGGTCCCACCACGGGCTCCCGAGGCCGCTGAAGGCGGGCACGAGGAAGACGCCCTCGCTGTCGGCGATCGCGGAGGCCAGAGCTTCGACCTCGGAGGCCGACGAGACGACCCCCAGACCGTCGCGCAGCCATTGGACGGCGGCACCGGTGGCGAAGATGCTGCCCTCGAGGGCGTAGGCCACGGTCCCGTCGGCCAGCACCCAGCCCAGCGTCGTCAGCAGCCCCTCCACCGGTTCGGGACAGTCGGGACCGGTGTTCATGAGCACGAAGCTGCCCGTGCCGTAGGTGTTCTTGGTCATCCCCGGCGAGAAGCAGGCCTGCCCGAACAGCGCCGCCTGCTGGTCGCCGGCGACCCCGCTCACGGGGACCCCTCGGGCGACGCCGCCGGCCACCGCGTCGGCCACCGTCCCGAACCGCTCATTGGAGGCCAGGACGGCGGGGAGGCAGGAGGACGGCACGCCGAACAGCTCACACAGCTCGGTGGACCACCGCCGGCGGCGGATGTCGTAGAGCAGGGTCCTGCTGGCGTTGGACGCGTCGGTGGCGTGGGCCCGGCCGCCGGTGAGGTTCCACAGCAGCCAGGAGTCCACCGTGCCGAAGGCCAGCCCGGCCGAGGGGCCCACCCCTCCCTCGTCGAGGAGCCAGGCCAGCTTGGTGGCCGAGAAGTAGGGGTCGAGGACCAGCCCGGTGGTGTGGCGGACGAGGGGCTGGTGGCCCGCTTCCCGCAGGGCCTGGCAGCTCGCCGCCGTGCGGCGGTCCTGCCACACGATGGCCCGGTGGCGGGGGCGACCGCTGCGCCGGTCCCAGACCACCGCCGTCTCCCGCTGGTTGGCGATGCCGATGGCGGCCAGCGCCCCTGCGCCGACCGACGAGCACACCTCGGCCAGCGTCTCCTCGACGGCTCGCCAGATCTCGTCGGGGTCGTGCTCCACCCATCCCGGCCGGGGGAAGTGCTGGGTGAGCTCCCGGTAGGACCAGGCGACCGGGGCCCCGTTCTCGTCCACGGCGAAGGACCGCACGCCGGTGGTCCCGGCATCGATGGCGATCACCACGGCCATGGGCGTGGAAGGCTAGGAGCAGGGGCCAACAGGCGGAAGCTCGGGCCCAACGCTTGACACCGCCGTAATTACAGTGCTGTAATGAACCCCGCATCTGGCGGCGTCGCCGGCGGCGGACCACAACATCTTGTGGTTTGCTCTTCCCCGAGGCGCCCACACGTCACAAGGGAGGCTTCCCGCCATGGCCATCGCCCCGGAGCGCATGGGAATCGGCATCCATCGCCACTTCACCACCGAGGGGGTCCATCCCTACGACGAGATGAGCTGGGAGCGTAGGGACGCCCGGATCACCAACTTCCGGGACGGCACGGTGGCCTTCGAGCAGCTCGGCGTGGAGGTGCCCTCCTCGTGGAGCGTGAACGCCACGAACATCTTGGCCCAGAAGTACTTCCGGGGCGCCCCGGGGTCCGCCGAGCGGGAGTCGTCCCTGCGCCAGGTGGTCGACCGGGTGGCCGACACCATCACGGCCTGGGGCATCAAGGACGGCTACTTCGTCGATCCCGAGGAGGCCAAGGCGTTCAACGCCGAGCTCAAGCACCTCGTCGCCAACCAGAAGGCGGCGTTCAACTCACCCGTGTGGTTCAACATCGGCGTGAAGGGGGTGCCCCGGCAGGCCTCGGCCTGCTTCATCCTCGCCGTGGAGGACCGCATGGAAGCCATCCTCGACTGGTACAAGGAGGAGGGGAAGATCTTCAAGGGAGGCTCGGGTTCGGGGATCAACCTCTCGAAGATCCGCTCTTCCCACGAGCCGCTCAACGGCGGTGGGACCGCCTCCGGTCCGGTGTCGTTCATGCGCGGCGCCGACGCCTCGGCCGGCACCATCAAGTCGGGAGGCAAGACCCGCCGCGCCGCCAAGATGGTCATCCTCGACGCCGACCACCCCGACGTCGAGGACTTCATCTGGTGCAAGGCCATCGAGGAGCGCAAGGCCCGGGTCCTGCGAGACGCCGGGTTCGACATGGACCTCGACGGCAAGGACAGCCACTCCACGCAGTACCAGAACGCCAACAACTCGGTTCGGGTCACCGACGAGTTCATGCAGGCGGTGGTGGACGACGCCGACTGGCACCTGCGGGCCGTCACCACCGGGGAGGTCGTCCGCACGGTCAAGGCCCGCGACCTCATGCGCCAGATCTCCCAGGCCACGTGGGAGTGCGCCGACCCCGGCATGCAGTTCGACACCACCATCAACCGCTGGCACACGGCGGCCAACACCGGTCGGATCAACGCGTCCAATCCCTGCAGCGAGTACATGCACCTCGACAACTCCGCCTGCAACCTGGCCAGCCTCAACCTGTTGAGGTTCCTGGGCGACGACGGCTCCTTCGACGTCGAGGGCTTCAAGGCGGCCGTCGAGGTGATGTTCACGGCCCAGGAGATCCTGGTGGGCAACGCCGACTATCCCACCGACAAGATCGCCGAGACGTCCCGCCGGTTCCGCCAGCTCGGCATCGGCTACGCCAACCTGGGCGCCCTCCTCATGGCGCAGGGGATGGCCTACGACTCCGACGCGGGCCGGGCCTGGGCCGGGGCCATCACCGCCCTGCTCACCGGCCACGCCTACGCCACCTCGGCCCGCACGGCGGCGCGCATGGGGCCCTTCGCCGGGTACCACGACAACGCCGAGCACATGAACCGCGTCCTCGGCATGCACCGCGACGAAGTGGCCAAGATCGACGAGGAGGCGGTTCCCACCGATCTCCTGTCGGCCGCCCAGGAGGCATGGGACACCGCCGTGGAGCTGGGCCGGAGCTACGGCGTCCGCAACTCGCAGGCCAGCGTCTTGGCCCCCACCGGCACCATCGGGCTGCTCATGGACTGCGACACCACCGGCATCGAGCCCGACCTCGGCCTGGTCAAGATGAAGAAGCTGGTGGGCGGAGGCCACATGTCCATCGTCAACCAGACCGTCCCGCGGGCTCTGCACCGTCTCGGGTACTCGCGCCAGCAGGTGGCCGACATCGTCGCCCACGTCGACGCCAACAAGTCCATCATGGGAGCTCCCCACCTCTCCGCCGAGCACCGCGCCGTGTTCGCCTGCTCCATGGGGGACAACACCATCCACCACCTGGGCCACGTCCGCATGATGGCGGCCGTCCAGCCCTGGCTGTCGGGAGCCATCTCCAAGACCGTGAACATGCCCGAGGACGCCACCGTCGAGGACATCGAACAGGTGCACATCGACGCCTGGCGCGCTGGCCTCAAGGCCGTCGCCATCTACCGGGACAACTGCAAGGTGGCCCAGCCGCTGTCGGCCGTGAAGAAGGACGCTCCCAAGTCCGAGGCCCAGGCCCACGACCAGGAGCTGGCCGTCAAAGTGGCCGAGCTCGAGAAGGCGCTGGACCGCCAGACGGTGGTGGTCAAGCAGCCCATCCGAGAACGGCTGCCCCGACGCCGCAACTCGTCCACCTTCGCCTTCCGTGTGGCCGACTGCGAGGGCTACGTGACGGTGGGGGAGTACGACGACGGCCGGCCGGGGGAGGTCTTCATGAAGGTCTCCAAGCAGGGCTCCACCCTGGCCGGGGTCATGGACGCCTTCTCCATCTCGGTGTCCCTCGGCCTCCAACACGGCGTGCCCCTGAAGACCTACGTGCAGAAGTACACGAACATGCGCTTCGAGCCGGCCGGCATGACCGACGACCCGGACCTGCGCCTGGCCTCGTCGCTGATCGACTACATCTTTCGGCGCCTGGCCGTGGACTACCTGCCGCTGGAGGAGCGGCGGGACCTCGGCATCCTCACCACCGAGGAGCGCACCCAGCCCACGCTTCCGGGCGTGGAGGAGCTCACCACGCCGTCGGCCGGCGTGGTCGAGGCCCCCGCAGTGTCCGTCTCCACCACGGTCCTCGGAGCGCACGCCGACTCGCCCTACTGCATGCAGTGTGGCGTGCAGATGCAGCGCGCCGGGTCCTGCCACGCCTGCCCGTCGTGCGGCACCACCAGCGGCTGCTCGTGAGCAGCACCCAAGGGAGGCAGGAGGGCCTACGGTGCCGACGAGCCTGCCCCCCAAGGGCTGAACCGGTCGTCCTCCTCGGGCGCCCACCCGTCCCCGGCCGGCTCCTCGGCTGGGTTCAGGGCGTCCTGCACCTCCTCGTACGAGACCCCCAGCAGGGCGGCGGCGTCGGCCGTGTCGAGGGCGAACTGGTCCACGAGCACGGAGGCGGCGTACGTCAACTGCGCCTCGGCGTCGTAGGAGCCCCGAGCCGAGCCCGCCCGGCTGACCGCGTCAGCCACCTCTTGGGGCAGCTCGACGTCGTCGACCACCTCGCGACCGTCCACCGGGCCGCCCAGCCACCCGGCCAGTGCTTCCAGTATCCCTGCTCGGGCCGCGTACAGCGTGGGAGCCCGCACCGAGCATCCCGGCACCTCCTCCACCTCGGTGACCCACCCTTGTTCCTCACGCCGGTACACGGCGGTGTAGCCCACCGGCCCGGGAGGGGCCTCCGAGCTCGCCCGCTCGCTGTTGGGCGCAGCCAGGGCGGGCGTGGGTACGGCCTCGGTGGCGATGTCCTCCCAGGGCTGGGATGGCGGGGGCGGAGTGGCCCCCGGCCGCTGTGGAAGGGGACGGGGAGCGCCCGGGCGGTCGCTGGGGTTGAAGGCGATGGAGAGCAGGCCGAAGAGCCCGGTGCCGAGGCCACACAGGATGAGGGCGTTCCACCACCAACTGGGCTCTGTCTGCTCGGTGTAGTCCCGGCCGATGTAGAGCAGGATGCCCAGAGCAACGGCCGTGGCGAGGCCGAGCAGCCCCGCCACCAGCGACGCCTTGTCTCGGATCCTTGACCGGGTTGACCGGGCAGGCGCCCCTCCTGGCCCGCGCTGGTCGCTCATGCACCTTCCTCCTCGTCACCACGGTAGCCCCGCGCCGGTGGCTTCCTGTGCCGACCAGGATCGGTCTTCTCGTCGGCGAGGCGAAAAGTTCCGCGTTCCCTTGATTTTCCGTGATGCGGAACTCCAAGATGTGCCAGCCGGCGCTCGGACGTCCCCATGGCCACGTCTTGGTGTCACGGCCGGGGGGGCGTGGGTTCTCGGTGACGAACGAATGGGGGGGCGGCGGGTGAGTGGCGGGCTCGATCACGATGCCGTTCGGGACCGATTGGGCGCCTTCGCGCTCGACGTGGTGGACGACCTCGAGAAGACGGCGATTGCCCTTCACCTCGTGTCCTGCGCCGAGTGCCGCCACGAGGCCGACCGCTACCGGAGGGTTGCCCTGGGCCTGGCCAGCACCAGGGAACGCACCTGGGAGCGGGTGTCCGAGGCTCTGACCGCCCGGCGTGAGGAGCTGGAGGACTTCCTCGGGCGGCTGGCCGGGATGGGGGCGCCCCAGGCCGGCGAGGGAACGGTGCCGTCCCTGCGCGTCGTGGTGGCCTCCGACACCGGGACGCCCCGGTTTGCTCGCCATATCGACGAGGACCGACGGTTCACCGTGGTGGGAACCGCCGAGGAGGCGTCGGGCCTGGCCGCGGTCACCGTCGCGCAGCGACCCGACCTCTTGGTCGTCGCCCTCTCCGAGCCTCTGAGGGAATGGCTCGACTGTGTGGGCGAGGTGGGCCGGTGGTCGCCGGGCACCAAGGTGGTGATGGTGTCCGGCCTCGACACCGAAACCGTGGCTCGGATGGTGAGCTCTTCGGGCACCGCCGTGCTCTCGCCGGGTGACGAGCCAGCACAGCCGGGGGCCACGCCGCGTCGCCCGGGTGGGTGCCCACCCAACGGCCGATCGCGCCAGGCTGCCCAGGCCCGCCCGGCGGGATCGACGGGTCGACGGGCCGCCCGCCGCTCCATCATCGACGAGGCCATGTGGCAGATGGGCATCTCGGGAAGGGACAGGCAATGAGGTTCGTCGTGGCCCTGACCCACCTCGTTCTCGGGACCGCCTACGTCAGCATCGGTGCGTTGATCCTCATCGACCTGAAGCGAGGCTGGGCCGTTCGGGGCTTCTCCCGCTTCGGGGCCGGCCTGACCGCCATCGCCTTCACCTGCGGCCCCCATCACCTGGTCCATGGGGTCCACGTCGGGTTCGAGGGTCGCACCGTGGGGGCGCTCGACCTGGTCACGGTCGTGGTGGGGCTTCCGTTCGCGGCTGCCTTCTACGCCCTGCGGGTGGAGGCGTTCTTCGGGGGCCGGGGGGACCGGTTCGTCTCGGGCACTCCGGGATGGGTGATGCTTCTGCCGGCCGTCGCCGGCGGGTACGTGACCGGCCTGGCCTTCAGCTCGGCCGACATGGTCGACGGCCCCCTGGCCTTGGACCTGGCCATGGCGCCCCAGGTCCTGCTGATCGGCATCTACGTCAACATCGGGTACTTCTTGTTCCGCACGCAGCTGCACAACCACCGGACGCTGTCCGGCTGGTCGCTCTCAGGCGGGGCCATGACCGGGATCTTCCTCACGTGTGCCGCCATGCACGCTGTCCTGGTCGTCTCGGCCGCCGCCGGCCGTCCCATGCTGGACGGCCACGGGTTCCTCGTGAACGCCCTCGGCGTTCCGGCCGGCCTGTACTTCTTGTCGGTGGTGCGCCGTCTCTACCACGACGTGGTGAAGGACTGGAACGCCTCGGCGGTCGACGAGGAGCTGGCCGAGCTCTCGGCCCGCGCCCCAGCG
>JALYHF010000063.1 GCA_030776745.1 Actinomycetota bacterium
CCCCCGGCCACCCGCCGGGCCCGAAGGCCCCGGGCGTCGGCCGCCTGCCTGGCTCGCAGCCGGGCCAGCTTGTCCTCGGGGAGCCTGCTCACCACCACGGTGATGTGACAGGTGCGCTTGCGGATCCTGGTGGCCCGGCCCCGGGCCCGGGGGCGCCAGCGCTTCATGGTGACGCCCTCGTCGGCGTAACAGGCCGACACGTACAGCTCTTCGGGGTCGAGCCCGTCGTTGTTCTCGGCGTTGGCCACGGCCGAGGCCAGGAGCTTTCCCACCACGTGGGCGGCGTCGCGCTCCGAGAAGCGCAGGATCTCCCTGGCCCGCTCCACGTCCTGGCCCCGGATGAGGTCCAGCACCGGGCGGATCTTGTAGGCCGACGTGCGGCACTGACGGAGCACGGCGCGGGTCCCCGGGCGCTCGTTGGTCTTCACGCCGGCCATCAGCGCCTCCCTGCCCGTTCCTGGCCGGCGTGGTACCGGAACGTCCGCGTGGGGGCGAACTCCCCCAGCTTGTGGCCGACCATGGACTCGGTGACGTAGACGGGGACGTGCTTGCGGCCGTCGTGGACAGCGATGGTGTGGCCCACCATGTCTGGGATGACCGTCGACCGGCGTGACCACGTCTTGATCACGCGCTTCTCGTTCCTGCCGTTCAGCTCGTCCACCTTCTTGAGCAGGTGGTCGTCGACGAACGCTCCCTTCTTGAGGCTACGCGGCATGGGTCAGCCCTGCTCCTCTGTGCTCACCGCCGGGCCCCGCGGGTGCGGCGCCGGCGGACGATGAGCTTGTTGGAATCCTTGTTCCTGGCGCGGGTTCGCCCCTCCGACTGGCCCCACGGCGATACCGGATGGCGCCCGCCCGACGACTTGCCCTCGCCGCCGCCGAGGGGGTGGTCGACCGGGTTCATGGCCACCCCTCGGGTCTGGGGACGAACGCCCTTCCAGCGGTTGCGCCCGGCCTTGCCGACCTTGACCAGCTCGGCCTCGGTGTTGCCCACCTCACCGATGGTGCCTCGGCAGTCGATGGGAACCCGGCGCATCTCGGTGGACGGGAGCCGCAACGTGGCGTACTCGCCTTCCTTGGCCACCAGCTGCACGCCCATGCCGGCGCCGCGAGCCAGCTTGCCGCCGCCCCCCGGCTTGAGCTCGACGTTGTGGACCGTGGTGCCCACGGGCACGTAGCGGAGGGGAAGGGCGTTGCCCGGGCGGATCTCGGCGCCCTGTCCGCTCTGGAGCACGTCTCCCACCCGGACCCTCGCCGGCGAGAGGATGTAGCGCTTCTCGCCGTCGCGGTAGTGCAGCAGGGCGATGCGGGCGTTGCGGTTGGGGTCGTACTCGATGGCGGCCACCTTGGCCGGGACGCCGTCCTTGTTCCGCTTGAAGTCGATGATGCGGTACTGCTGCTTGTGGCCGCCGCCTCGATGGCGGGCCGTCTTCCGGCCGTGGGCGTTGCGCCCGCCCGTCTGCGGCTTGGGCGCCAGCAACGACTTCTCCGGGCCGGCCCTGGTGATCTCGGAGAAGTCGGACACCGTCTGGAACCGGCGGCCGGCGCTCGTGGGCTTTCGTTTGCGCAGGGGCATGGGGGTATCCGCCTAGCTCTCGAACAGGTCGATCCGGTCGTCGCCGACGAGGGTGACGATGGCCCGCTTGGTGTCCGCTCTCTTGCCGAAGGTCGCCTGACGCCGGTTGCGCTTGCGCTTTCCCTTCCGGTTCAGGGTGTTCACGTTGGCCACCCGCACCTTGAAGACGGCCTCCACGGCCTGGCGGATCTCGGTCTTGTTGGCCGAGGGGTCCACCACGAAGGTGTACACCCCGTCGTCCAGGAGGGCATAGGACTTCTCCGAGACCACGGGCTTGAGGATCACGTCTCGGGGATCCTTCACGACGACGCCTCCGCCGGGGTCGGCGCCACCCCGGTACCATCGCTCGGTTCGGATGGCGGGGAGGAGGAGGGCAGGGTGGCACGGGTGAAGACCACCCAGTCGCTGCACAGCACGTCGTAGGCGTTGAGCTCTCCGGAGGGGACGACGTGCACCTCGGGCAGGTTGCGGAACGACTTGGCGGCGACCTCGTCGTCGTCGGCCACCACCACCACGACCCGGCCTTCGAGGCCGAGGGCGGCCAGGGCCAGGCGGGCATCCCGCGTCCTCGGGGTGGTGAACGTCCACGCGTCCACCACCACGATCCTGGAACCGGCGGCCCGGTCGGACAGGGCCGACCGGAGGGCGAGCTGCACCATCTTCTTCGGGGTCTTCTGCTTGTAGCGGCGCGGCTTCGGTCCGAGGGCCACGCCGCCCCCCGTCCACTGCGGCGCCCGGCTCGATCCTTGCCGGCCGCGGCCCGTGCCCTTCTGCCGCCACGGCTTGGCACCGCCTCCGCGTACCTCGGCCCGGGTCTTGGTCGACTGGGTGCCGGAGCGCGCCGCCGCCAGCTGGGCCGTCACCACCTGGTGCATCACGGCCACGTTGGGCTCGATGGCGAAGACGGCGGAGTCGAGCTCCACCGAGCCGGCGGTGGAGCCGTCGGGCTGGCGGACGGCGACCGTGGTGCCACCCGCCCGCTCCACCTCGCTCACGGCTTCCGTCCCTTCACGGCGTCGCGGATGAGGACGAGGCCTCCACGCGGACCCGGCACGGCGCCCTTCACCAACAACAGGTCGCGCTCGGCATCGGCTTGCACCACCTCGAGGTTCAACGTCGTCACCCGCTGGTTGCCCAGCTGTCCCGCCATGCGGGTGCCCTTGAAGACCCGGGCCGGAGTGGCGCAGGCCCCGATCGCTCCCGGCGACCGGTGCTTCTTGTGGTTGCCGTGCGCGGCGCCCTGGCCACTGAAGTTGTGACGCTGCATGACGCCGGCGAACCCCTTCCCCTTGCTCACCGCCGTCACGTCCACCTTCTCGCCCGGCGCCAGCTGGTCCACCTTCAGCTCCTGGCCCACTCCGTACCCGTCGATGTCGTCCAGGCGCAGCTCGATGAGCTTGCGTCCGGGCTCCACCCCGGCGCGGGAGAACTGGCCCGCCTGTGGCTTGTTCAGCCGGCTCGGCTTCACGGCCCCGAACGTGACCTGAAGAGCGGCGTACCCGTCCCGCTCGGGCGTCTTCACCCGGACGACGCGCAGCGAGGGCACCTTCACGACGGTGACCGGAATGGCGCGGTTCTGGTCGTCCCAGACCTGCGTCATGCCGACCTTCTCGCCGACGATCGCCTTCGTTGCCATCGGTGTGCCTTCTTCTCTCTCCCGGCGGGGCCCCAACCCCGCCTCCTCGCCGAGGTGGGGCCCCTGCCCCACCCGGCGCCGTCTCTTCTCTCCCGGCGGGGCGCTGCCCCCATGCGAACGCTCCGCTGGGCGAGGCCCGGCGGAGCGCGATCTCGGTTGGGCCATGCGGTCCCCGACGCTCGGGCACGCACGGACGTCGATTCCTCGGCCCGCCGAGCGGGCCCGAGGAGCCTACAGCATCGGCACCTCGCCGGCTTCGCCGGTCGGTGCCGGTACCACCGAGCTCGCCGTCGAAGCTGGGTCCCGGTGGCGGAGGCTCATTGGATCTTGATCTCGATGTCGACGCCCGCTGGCAGGTCCAGCCGCTGGAGGGAGTCGACCGTCTTCGGGCTGTGCTCGACGATGTCGAGGAGGCGCTTGTGGATGCGCATCTCGAAGTGCTCGCGGCTGTCCTTGTACTTGTGCGGCGAGCGGATCACGGTGTAGCGGTGCTTCTCGGTGGGGAGGGGAACGGGCCCGCGGACCTTCGCTTGGGTGC